>JAQGMU010000568.1 GCA_028292195.1 Ramlibacter sp.
GGGTGGCGCGCCGCATCTGGGCGGCGGCCATGAAGGACAAGTACGGCGCCAACGAGCGCAGCCAGAAGCTGAAGTACCACGTGCAGACTTCCGGCCGCAGCCTGCACGCCCAGGAAATCCAGTTCAACGACATCCGCACCACGCTGCAGGCGCTGATCGCCATCTACGACAACTGCAACAGCCTGCACACCAACGCCTTCGACGAGGCCATCACCACCCCGACCGAGGACTCCGTGCGGCGGGCGATGGCGATCCAGCTGATCATCAACCGCGAGTGGGGACTGGCGAAGAACGAGAACCCGAGCCAGGGCGCCTTCATCATCGACGAGCTGACGGAACTGGTGGAAGAGGCGGTGCTGACGGAGTTCGAGCGCATCGCCGAGCGCGGCGGCGTGCTCGGCGCGATGGAGACGGGCTACCAGCGCGGCCGGATCCAGGACGAGAGCATGCACTACGAAATGCTCAAGCACACCGGCGAGCTGCCCATCATCGGGGTCAACACCTTCCGCAACCCGCACGGCGACGCCGTGATGGACAAGCTGGAACTGGCCCGCTCGACCGATGACGAGAAGCAGAACCAGCTCAAGCGCCTGCAGGACTTCCACGCCCGCAATGCCGCCCAGGCGCCGGCGCTGCTCAAGCGGCTGCAGGAAGCGGTGATCGCCAACAAGAACGTGTTCGAGGTGCTGATGGACGCCGTGCGGGTCTGCTCGCTCGGCCAGATCACCAACTCCCTGTTCGAAGTCGGCGGCCAGTACCGCCGCAACATGTAGAGATCGGGCTACGCCGAGTCAGGCTTCCGACAGCTTCCGCTCCCTGGCGGCAGTCCCGCTGCTCCTTTTTTCGGAGCAACACGGCATCACGCCAGGCGGCCGACCGGCCATGCCGGCGCGGATGGTGGGAGCACGCGCCACGCTGGTGCGCACAACTACCTAGGGTACAACCCCCTTTCTGCGCCGCAGCACGGCTCCCACCATAGCGGCCTCGACGGGGCGTGCTTCGCCCCGCACCGCCTGCTGCCCCCCCCGGAGGAAGAATTTGCCCGCTGAGACCATCCTGGAGACCCGTGGCCTGACCAAGGAGTTCAAGGGATTCGTGGCCGTCAACAACGTGGACCTGAAAGTCCGCCGCGGCGACATCCACGCGCTGATCGGGCCCAACGGCGCCGGCAAGACGACCTTCTTCAACCTGCTGACGAAGTTCCTGCCGCCCACCCGCGGCACCATCACCTACCAGGGCAACGACATCACCAGCGAGCGGCCGGCCCAGACGGCCCGCCGCGGCATCGTCCGCTCGTTCCAGATCTCGGCGGTCTTTCCGCACCTGACGGCGCTGGAGAACGTCCGCGCCGCCCTGCAGCGCAACCTGGGCACCTCCTTCCACTTCTGGAAGCCGGAACGCACGCTCTACCCGCTGCACGCCCGGGCCCTCGAGCTGCTGGAGACGGTGGACCTGCAGGACTTCGCCCACGAGCTGACCGTCAACCTGCCGTACGGCCGCAAGCGCGCGCTCGAGCTCGCCACCACCATGGCGCTGGAGCCCGAGCTGATGCTGCTCGACGAGCCCACCCAGGGCATGGGCCACGAGGACGTCCACCGCGTGACCGAACTGATCAAGAAGGTCTCCCTCGGCCGCACCATCCTGATGGTCGAACACAACATGAACGTGGTGTCCTCCATCGCCGACCGCATCACGGTGCTGCAGCGCGGCGCCGTCATCGCCGATGGCCCCTATGCCGAAGTTTCGAAGAACCCGCAGGTGATCGAAGCCTACATGGGCACCGCCGACGCAGCGCTCCAGGGAGCGCATTGATGGCCAACGAGCTGCTGCGCATCGAGAACCTGAACGCCTGGTACGGCGAGTCGCACGTGCTGCACGGCGTGAACCTGGGCGTCAACGAGGGCGAGGTGGTCTCGGTGCTGGGTCGCAACGGGGCCGGCCGCACGACCACGATGCGCGCCATCATGGGCCTGACCGGCGCGCGCACCGGCTCCATCCGCATCCGCGGCCAGGAGGCCATCAAGCTGCCGCCGCACCGCATCGCCCGCCTGGGCATCGGCTACTGCCCCGAGGAGCGCGGGATCTTCGCCAGCCTGTCCGCGGAGGAGAACCTGATGCTGCCGCCCGCCATCGCGGCAGGCGGCATGACCGTGCCCGAGATCTACGACATGTTCCCCAACCTGAAGGAGCGCGCGGCCAGCCCCGGCACGCGCCTGTCCGGCGGCGAACAGCAGATGCTGGCCGTGGCCCGCATCCTGCGCACCGGCGCCCGCCTGCTGCTGCTGGACGAGATCTCCGAGGGCCTGGCCCCGGTGATCGTGCAGAAGCTGGCCGAGATGATCCGCGCGCTCAAGGCCAAGGGCTACACGGTGGTGCTGGTCGAACAGAACTTCCGCTTCGCCGCGCCGCTGGCCGACCGCTTCTACGTGATGGAGCATGGCAAGATCGTCAAGGAATTCGCCCAGCACCAGCTGGCCGACAACATGGGAATGCTCCAGGAATACCTGGGCGTCTAACAACATCCGATTTCAACAAGGAGACCCTGCTATGAAATTGAAGACTCTCGCGGCCGCCCTGGCCCTCGGTTTCGCCGGCACCGGCGCGTTCGCGCAGGCTCAGACCGGTCCCGTGCGCATCGGTTTCATCACCGACATGTCCAGCCTGTACGCCGACATCGACGGCCCGGCCGGCGCCGAGATGATCAAGTGGGCGGTGGAGGACTTCGGCGGCAAGGTGCTGAACCGCCCGATCGAGCTGCTGACGGCCGACCACCAGAACAAGGCCGACGTTGCCGCCTCCAAGGCGCGCGAGTGGATCGACAGCCAGAACCTCGCCATGCTGATCGGCGGCACCAGCTCCGGCACGGCACTGGCCATGGCCGGCGTGACCAAGGAGAAGAAGCGCCCGTACATCGTCATCGGCGCCGGATCTTCCCGCCTGACCAACGAGGACTGCTCGCCCTACAGCGTCCACTATGCCTACGACACGGTTGCGCTCGCCAAGGTGGGCGGCAGCGCGCTGGTGAAGGCCGGCGCCAAGAAATGGTACTTCCTGACCGCCGACTACGCCTTCGGTCACTCGCTGGAAGGCGACGCCAGCAAGGTGGTGAAGGAGAACGGCGGCACGGTGGTGGGCGCGGTGCGGCACCCGCTGAACGCCTCCGACTTCTCGTCCTTCCTGCTGCAGGCGCAGGCCTCCAAGGCCGACATCCTGGCCCTGGCCAACGCCGGCGGCGACACCATCAACGCGATGAAGGCGGCCAAGGAATTCGGCATCACCAAGACGATGAAAGTCGCCGGCCTGCTGGTGTTCATCAACGACGTGCACTCCGTGGGCCTGGCCAACGCCGAGGGCCTGCAGCTGGCCGACAGCTGGTACTGGAACCAGGACGACGAGTCGCGCAAGTTCGCCAAGCGCTTCTTCGACAAGTACAAGCGCATGCCTTCGTCGCTCCAGGCCGCCGACTACTCCGCCGCCATGAACTACCTGAAGGCCGTGCAGAAGGTCGGCACCACCGACGCCGACAAGGTGATGGGGGAGCTGAAGTCGATGAAGTACAACGACTTCTACCAGAAGAACGGCAGCGTCCGCGCCGACGGCCGGATGATGCACGAGATGTACCTGTACCAGGTCAAGAGCGTCAAGGATTCGACCACGCCGTGGGACTACTACAAGCTGGTCGCCAAGGTGCCCGGCGAGCAGGCCTTCACGACGGTGGCCGACTCGAAGTGTGCGCTGCTGAAGAAGTAAACGGGTGACAGGCAGCCGGCCGCGCGCCGGCTGCCAATTGACTGGAATCGCTTCCTTGGAAATCTTCGGAATCCCCCACCAGGCCTTCCTCGGCCAGCTGATGCTGGGGCTGGTGAATGGCGCGTTCTACGCCATGCTCAGCCTCGGGCTGGCGGTGATCTTCGGCCTGCTGGACGTGGTGAACTTCGCGCACGGCGCGCTCTACATGGTGGGCGCCTTCGCCGCCTGGATCATGCTGGACACCTGGGGCATCAACTATTGGTGGGCGCTGGTCCTCGCGCCCCTGGTCGTCGGCATCCTCGGCGTGGTCATCGAGCGCCTGATGCTCAAGCGCCTTTACGGACTCGACCCGCTGTACGGGTTGCTCCTCACCTTCGGCCTGTCGTTGATCCTGGAAGGCGTTTTTCGCCGCCAGTACGGGGTCTCGGGCCAGTCCTACAACGTGCCGGAACTGCTGTCCGGCGCGACCAACCTCGGCTTCATGGTCCTGCCCAATTACCGGGCCTGGGTCGTCTTCGCGTCCATCACCGTCTGCCTGGCCACCTGGTACCTGATCGAGCGCACGCGCCTCGGCGCCTACCTGCGTGCCGGAACCGAGAACGCCAAGCTGGTGCAGGCGTTCGGTGTCAACGTGCCGCTGATGGTCACGCTCACCTACGGCGCGGGCGCCGCCCTGGCCGGGCTGGCCGGCGTGCTGGCGGCTCCCATCATCCAGGTCACGCCGCTGATGGGGTCGAACCTGATCATCGTGGTGTTCGCCGTCGTCGTGATCGGCGGCATGGGCTCCATCCTCGGCTCCGTCATCACCGGCCTCGGCCTGGGCGTGGTGGAAGGCTTCACCCGCGTGTTCTATCCGGAAGCCTCGAACATCGTCGTCTTCGTCATCATGGCCATCGTGCTGGTCCTGCGGCCCGCCGGGCTGTTCGGCAAGGAAACCTGAAATGTCCTCGCCCACTACCTCCGTCGCGGCCGGGATACCGGCCACCGAGACCCCGAAGGCCGCGGCCGCCGCCCCGCAGGGCACCGGCATGAGCAAGTCCGTGCGCATCGTCTACCTGGCCCTGCTGGTGCTGGCGCTGGTGGCGCCCATGATCGGCCTGTACCCGGTGTTCGTGATGAAGCTGCTTTGCTTCGCGCTGTTCGCCTGCGCCTTCAACCTGCTGCTCGGGTTCACCGGCCTGCTGTCCTTCGGCCATGCGGCCTTCTTCGGCTTCGCCGCCTACGTCACCGCCTGGTTCATCAAGGTGCAGGGCTGGAGCCCCGAACTGGGCATCCTGGCGGGCGTCGCCGTCGCCGCCTTGCTGGGCCTCCTGTTCGGGCTGGTGGCGATTCGCCGCCAGGGCATCTACTTCGCCATGATCACGCTGGCCCTGTCGCAGATGGTGTACTTCCTCTGCCTGCAGGCGCCCTTCACCGGCGGCGAGGACGGCCTGCAGGGCGTGCCGCGCGGCAATCTGTTCGGCCTGGTCCCGCTGATGGACGACACGGTGATGTACTACGTGGTGCTGGCCATCTTCGTTGCCTGCTTCCTGGGCATCCTGCGCATCGTCACTTCGCCGTTCGGCCAGGTGCTGAAGATGATCCGCGAGAACGAGCCGCGCGCCATCTCCCTCGGCTACGAGGTGGACCGCTACAAGCTGGTCGCCTTCGTGCTGTCGGCCGGGCTGGCCGGCCTCGCCGGCTCGCTCAAGACCGTGGTGATGAAGTTCGCCACGCTGACGGACGTGCACTGGACGATGTCGGGCGAAGTGATCCTGATGAGCCTGCTGGGCGGCGTCGGCACCTTCTTCGGCCCGGTGGTCGGCTCCGGCCTCGTCATCGCGCTGCAGGACATGCTGGCCGACAAGGTGGGCGAGTGGGTCACCGTGATCATCGGCGTCATCTTCGTCGTCTGCGTGCTGGCCTTCCGCAAGGGCGTGGTCGGCGAACTGATCGCCTGGCGCGAGCGCCGCAAGGCGCGCTGAGCGCTGGCGCCAGGCTCGCCGCGGGGTTAACCTGCCGCCGCCAAAGGACCCACCATGAACACCGAATTGTTTTCCCTGCAGGGCCGCGTGGCCCTGGTCACCGGCGGCTCGCGCGGCATCGGCCGCATGATCGCCACCGGCTTCCTGCGCCAGGGCGCCAAGGTCTACATCTCGGCGCGCAAGGCCGCGGCCTGCGATGCCGCCGCCGCCGAACTGTCGGAGCTCGGGCCCTGTGTCTCCCTGCCGATCGACGTCTCCAGCGTCGAAGGCGCGCGGGCGCTCGCGGCGGAGATCGCGCGGCGCGAGCCGCGGCTGGACATCCTGGTCAACAACGCCGGCGCGGCCTGGAGCGAGGACTTCGACACCTTCCCGGAAAGCGGCTGGGACAAGGTCATGAACCTCAACACCAAGGCGCCGTTCTTCCTGACCCAGGCGCTGCACGCGCTGCTGAAGAACGCGGCGCAGGAACGACCGGCCAAGGTGATCAACATCGCTTCGATCGACGGCATTTCGGTCAACCCGCAGGAGACCTATTCCTATGCCGCCAGCAAGGCAGGCCTGATCCACCTGACCAGGCGGATGGCGCTGCGCCTGGCGCAGGACAACATCGTGATGAGCGGCATCGCGCCGGGCGCCTTCCCGTCCGACATGAACAAGGTGGCGCGCGACCACGGCGACAAAGTGGCGCGCCGCATCCCCGCCGGCCGTATCGGCCGCGACGACGACATGGCCGGCGCGGCGATCTTCCTGGCTTCGCGGGCCGGGGACTATGTGGTCGGGGAGACCATCGTGGTCGACGGCGGCGTCACGCACGCACGGGCTTAGGCTCCGGATAGCCTGTAGGGTGGGTTCGCGCAGCGACCCCACCGCGGTGGGGTCCGCTTCGCGGAACCCACCCTACAAGGTAGTTCGCAGCGCGATTACAGGTTCGCGAGCGTGTAGTTCTGCGGCCCCCGACTCGCGATCTTGATCGCCCCGACCCTGTTGCCCAGCTCGGCGCAGCGCGCCAGCGGCCAGCCCTGCTCCAGCCCGAACAGCAGCGCGCCGCGCCAGGCGTCGCCGCAGCCGGTGGGGTCGACCACCGCGGCCGCCTGCACGGGCGGCACCACCGTCTTCTCGCCGTTGATCCAGACTTCGCAGCCCTCGCCGCCCAGCGTCACCACCAGGCCCTGGGTGCGCTTCGAAATCTCGGCGCTGTCCCAGCCGGTGCGCTCCGACAGCATCTTGCCTTCGTAGTCGTTCACCGTGACCCAGGTCGCCTTCTCGATGAAGCCGGCAAGATCGCGGCCGTCGATCATCGGCAGGCCCTGGCCCGGGTCGAAGACGAAGGGAATGCCGGCGGCGCGACACTGCTCGGCGTGCTGCAGCATCGCGTCGCGGCCGTCGGGCGAGATGATGCCCAGCTTGATGTCGCCGCGCGCCGCGATGCGGGTCTGGTGCGCCTGCATCATCGCGCCCGGGTGGAAGGCCGTGATCTGGTTGTTGTCGCGGTCGGTCATGATCATCGCCTGCGCGGTATAGTTGTCGGCCACCGTGCGCACGAACTCCGTGCTGATGCCCAGCTCCTGCAGGCGCGCCAGGTAGCCGCCGCCGTCGCTGCCCAGCGCCGCCATCGGCAGCGGGTTGCCGCCCAGCAGCTTCAGGCTGTAGGCGATGTTGCCGGCGCAGCCGCCGAAGTCGCGCCGCAGCGCCGGCACGAGGAAGGACACGTTCAGGATGTGCAACTGCTCCGGCATGATCTGCTCGGCGAAGCGGCCCTCGAAGCTCATGATGGTGTCGAACGCAAGGGATCCGCAGATGACTGCTGCCATGGGTAATTCGCTGGTGAAAGTTCAGGGATAGAAGGCCAGCAGCCGGTAGCCCGCGATGCGCGGGGTGCCGCTGGAGGGAAGCACGATGCCGACGGCACCCGACCAATCGGCGCCGGCGGGAATGACGTTGTCGCTGGCGCCCAGCTCCGCCGGCGTCAGCACCCGCCGCAGCAGCGGCTGGTCCTGGGCGTCGGTGAGCGTGAGCTCCATGGCCGGCGCGGCCACCGGCACGAGGGCGCTGTTCTTCAGGGTGAAGCTCAGGCGGTAGGCGTCGCTGCGCAGCTTGTTGAAGCCGGAGCTGTCGATGGCGAGCGCCTCGATCTGGCGCGGCGGGCCCAGCGTGCAGTGCAGCTGCTCGCACAGCAGCTGCAGGGCGGGGCGCAGCGCGGGCTGCGCCAGTGCCAGGCGGTCGCGGTCCTGGTAGGCCGCCTGCAGCGCGAGCGCCGTCGCCAGCAGCAGCGCCACCAGGAACAGGCTGGTGCGCACCAGCGGCCGGCGCCAGAACTGCTTGCGCCGCGCCTGGCGCACGAAGGAAACATCGGCCAGCGGCGCGCCGTGGTCGTCGTCGTCCAGCGGCAGCCGGCTGTCGCCGACGTCCGGGCCCTGCGGAGGCAGCACCGAAGGCACGGGATCGCGCTCGATGAAGTCCGAGCGGCGGAACACGAAGGGCTCGTCGAGCTCCAGCGCTTCCAGCGCCTGGCTGTCCGGGCCCGTGGGCCGTTCGGGCCGGCCGCGCGCCGAAGTGGCAAGGGGCGCGGGCCCGGTGGCGAGGGGAACCGTCCCGGTGGCGAGCGGCACGGGGCCGGTGGCCAGGGGCGCGGGCAGGGTCAGCCCGGCCGCTGCCGTGGGCTCCCAGCCGCGGATGCCATCCGGGTGGCTGGCCCCGATCGAAGGCGGCGGCTTCGGCCGTTCGGGTTCGGGCTCGGGCGCCAGCGCCGACTCTTCCGCCAGGTGGGCGGTGGCGTCGAACACCTCGGAGCAATGGCCGCAGCGCACCCAGCCTTCCGAGATCTTCAGCTGGTCGGGCACGACACGAAACATCGTGCCGCAGGCGGGGCAGCTGGTGATCAGGCTCATTGGCGAGCGATTGTAGGGAAGCTCAGGCGCGGGCGGTCATCAGGATCCAGCCGTCCTCTTCGTCGCTCACCTGCAAGCGGCAATATGGGGCGTAAGCCGCCTTCAGTTCGTCGGCCTGGCGCGACAGGATGCCGGCCAGCACCAGGGCGCCGCCGGGCGCGACGTGGCCGCACAGCAGCGGCGCCAGCACCTTGAGCGAGGTGGCAAGGATGTTGGCCAGCACGGTCTGGTACTGCCCGCTGGCCTGGTCCGGCAGGCCGGCATGGAGCTGCACGCCATTGGCGCGGGCGTTGTCCTCGGTGGCGCGCACCGCCGCCTGGTCGATGTCGACGGCATCGACCGTGGCCGCGCCGAACCTGGCAGCGCCGATCGCCAGGATGCCGGAGCCGCAGCCGTAGTCCAGCACGCGCTGGCCCTGCGGGGGGTGCTGCGCAATCCAGCGCAGGCACATGCGGGTGGTGGGATGGGTGCCGGTGCCGAAGGCCAGGCCGGGGTCGAGCCGGATCACTTCGCGGGCGGCGGCGGGCGGCTCGTGCCAGGTCGGCACGATCCAGAAGCTGGGCGTGATCCGCACCGGCTCGAACTGCGACTGCGTCAGGCGCACCCAGTCCTGGTCGGGCACCGGCGTGACGCCCAGCAGCTTGCAGCCGGCGAAGAAATCCTGCGGTTCCAGCAGCGTGGCGGCGGCGCGCGCCATGTCTTCCCGCGGGAACAGCGCGAACACCAGCGAGCGCTGCCAGCCCTCCTTGGGCGGCGGCATGCCGGGCTCGCCGAACAGCGCCTGCTCCGCCGGGGTCCGGGCGTCGGCGTCCTCGACCGAGACGCTGAGAGCAGCCAGCGCTTCCAGCGCGTCGCTGACCGCCTCGACGCGGTCTTCGGGGACCAGCAGGCGCAGCTCGAACATCGACGCCCTAACGCTTGTGATGCGACAGCCACTCTTCCAGGTAGTGGATGTTGGTGCCGCCGTCCATGAACTTGGCGTCCACCATCAGCTCGCGGTG
>JAQGMU010000576.1 GCA_028292195.1 Ramlibacter sp.
CCGACTTGCCGTTGTTGGCCATGCCGGTGCCGGTGTAGATCTGCAGCCGCTGGCCGCGCACGTCGATGTCGCCCTTGGGCCGGTTGGCGGTGCCGGACTGGATCGCGGCCCGGATGTCTTCCATCGAGATGCCGTAGCGGTTCAGGGCGAACGGGATCACCTCGACGCGCACCGCCGGCTGCGAGCCGCCGCCGAGCTCGACGTCGCCGACGCCGGGGACCTGGGCGATCTTCTGCTGCACGATGTTGGACACCGCGTCGTAGATCTGGCCCGGCGAGCGCGAGGGCGAAGTCAGCGCCAGGATGATCACCGGCGCCGCCGACGGGTTGGCCTTGCGGTAGGTCGGGTTGCTGCGCAGCGTGGATGGCAGGTCGGTGCGCGAGGCGTTGATGGCGGCCTGCACTTCGCGGGCGGCGGCGTCGATGTCGCGGTTCAGGTCGAACTGCAAGGTGACGCGCGTGCTGCCGCTGCCGCTGTTGGACGTGACTTCGTTGACGCCGGCGATCACGCCCAGCCGCCGTTCCAGCGGCGTCGCCACGCTGGTCGCCATGGTCTGCGGGCTGGCGCCCGGCAGGCTGGCCGAGACCGAGATCACCGGGTAGTCCACCTGCGGCAGCGAAGCCACCGGCAGCCGGAAGAAGGCGGCAATGCCGGCCAGCGCGATCCAGACGGTCAGCAGCACCGTGCCGACCGGGCGGCGGACGAAGGGAGCCGAGAGGTTCATCGAGCGCCTGCCCTCACCCCTCACCCTCTCCCGCAAGCGGGAGAGGGGGCCGGTCCGGGTTGCTCCCTCGCCCGCCTGCGGGAGAGGGCTGGGGTGAGGGCTTCGAACGCCAGCGGTGCGCCAGCCGGTCGAACCCCAGGTAGATCACCGGCGTCGTGAACAGCGTCAACAACTGGCTCACGATCAGCCCGCCGAAGATCGCCAGCCCCAGCGGCCGGCGCAGCTCGGCGCCCTCGCCCCAGCCCAGCATCAGCGGCACGGCGGCGAACAGCGCGGCCAGCGTCGTCATCAGGATCGGGCGGAAGCGCAGCAGCGCCGCCTGGTGGATCGCCTCGCGCGCCGGCTTGCCCTGCTCGCGTTCGGCATCCAGGGCGAAGTCGATCATCATGATCGCGTTCTTCTTGACGATGCCGATCAGCAGGATGATGCCGATGATGCCGATCACCCCCAGGTCGTTGCCGGTGATCCACAGGGCCAGCAGCGCGCCGACGCCGGCCGAGGGCAGCGTCGACAGGATGGTCAGCGGGTGCACGTAGCTTTCGTACAGCACGCCCAGCACGATGTACACGCAGACCACCGCCGCCAGGATCAGCCACAGCTGGTTGGACAGCGAGGTCTCGTAAGCGCCCGAAGCGCCCAGGAAGGTCAGAGTCACGCCGGCCGGCAGCTTCAGGTCGTCGGCGGCCGCGCGTATGGTCTGCACCGCGCTGCCCAGCGCCACGCCCGGCGCCGTGTCGAACCCGATGGTGGCCGCCGGGTACTGCGCCACGTGGTTGATCTGCAGCGGCGCCCGCCGCTCCGAGATGCGGGCCACGGCGGAGAGCGGCGTCGGGTCGCCGCTGGTGGTCTTGATCTGGATGCCGGACAGCGCGTCGGCGTTGGCGCCCAGGTCCGGCCGCGCCTCCAGCACCACCCGGTACTGGTTGGTCTCGGTGAAGATGGTGGAGACGATGCGCTGGCCGAAGGCGCTGTACAGCGCCTCGTTGATGGTGGAGGCCGAGATGCCCAGCCGCGCCGCGGTGTCGCGGTCGACGTCCACGTACATCGCCGCGCCGCTGGCGTTGGCGTCGGTGGTCACGTTGGCCAGGCGCTTTTCCTGCCGCAGCCGCTCCACCATCCTGGCCGCCCACTCGCCCACGACGGCGGTGTCGGAGCCTTCCAGCGCGAACCGGTATTCGGTCGGGCCGCTCTCCGACTCGATGGTCAGGTCCTGCACCGGCTGCAGGTACAGCCGCACGCCCGGCACCTTCTGGCCGCGCTGGCGCAGGTCGTCCATCACCGCCTGCAGCTTGCCGCGCGAAGCCTTCAGGTTCACCAGCATGCGGCCGGTGTGCAGCATGGTGTTGTTGGCGGCGTCGACGCCGACGAAGCTGGCGATCGATTCGACCGCGGGACTTTCGAGCAGCTGCCGCGCCACGTCCTGCTGCACCGCCGCCATGCGCGGGTAGGAGATCGACTGGGCCGCTTCCACCCGCAGCTGCAGCTGGCCGGTGTCCTGGGTCGGGAACAGGCCCTTGGGGATCAGCAGGTACATCAGCACCGTCAGCACCAGGGTGCCCAGCGCCACCAGCAGCGTCAGCGTCTCGCGCGCCAGCACCCAGGTGAGCGCGCGGTCGTAGTGGTGGATCACGCGGTCGAACTTCCGCTGGATGCGCGCGCCCCAGCCCTGCTCGTTGGCCTCGTGCGCCTTCAGCCAGCGGGCCGACATCATCGGCACCAGCGTCAGCGAAACCACGGCGGAGATCAGGATCGTGATGGCCAGCGTGACGGCGAATTCCCGGAACAGCCGGCCTATCACGTCGCCCATGAACAGCAGCGGGATCAGCACCGCCACCAGCGACACCGTCAGCGAGATGATGGTGAAGCCGATCTCGGTGGCGCCCTTCAGCGCGGCCTGCATCGGCGGTTCGCCCTCTTCCAGGTGGCGCGCGATGTTCTCGATCATCACGATGGCGTCGTCGACGACGAAGCCGGTGGCGATGGTCAGCGCCATCAGCGACAGGTTGTTCAGGCTGTACCCCAGCAGGTACATCACGCCGCAGGTGCCGATCAGGGAAATCGGCACCGCCAGGCTGGCGATCAGCGTGGCGCGCGGACTGTGCAGGAAAGCGAAGATCACCAGCACCACCAGCACCACGGCCAGCACCAGTTCGATCTCGACGTGCTTCACCGAGGCCCGGATGCCGGTGGTGCGGTCCGACAGCACGTCGACCTGGATCGCGCCCGGCAGGCTGGCGGTCAGGTCGGGCAGGCGCTGCTTGATGGCGTCGACGGTGGCGATCACGTTGGCGCCGGGCTGGCGCTGCACGTTGAGGATGATGGCGGGGCGGGCGTTGGCCCAGGCGCCGAGCTTGACGTTCTCGGCGCTCTCGATGACCGAGGCCACGTCCGACAGGCGCACCGGCGCGCCGTTGCGGTAGGCCACCACCAGCGCCGCATAGTCCTTGGCCGTCATCAGCTGGTCGTTGGAGTTGATGGTGTACGAGCGGGTCGGGCCGTCGATGCTGCCCTTGGCCGCATTGGCGTTGGCCGCCGCGATGGTGGTGCGCACGGTGTCCAGCCCCAGGCCCAGCGTGGCCAGCGCGCGGGTGTCCGCCTGGATGCGCACGGCCGGCCGCTGGCCACCGGCGAGCGTGACGAGGCCGACGCCGCTCACCTGGCTGATCTTCAGCGCCAGCCGCGTGTCGACGATGTTGCGCACCTCGGTCAGCGGCAGCGTGCTGGAGGTGATGGCCAGCGTCAGCACCGGCGCGTCGGCCGGGTTGACCTTGGCGTAGACCGGCGGCGCCGGCAGGTCGGCCGGCAGCAGCGAGGCGCCGGCGTTGATGGCGGCCTGCACCTGCTGCTCGGCGACGTCCAGCGCCAGGCCCAGGTTGAACTGCAGCGTGACGATGGAAACGCCGGCGGCGCTGGTCGAACCCATGCGCTGCAGCCCCGGCATCTGGCCGAACTGCCGCTCCAGCGGCGCGGTGACCGTTTGCGCCATCACCTCGGGGCTGGCGCCCGGATAGAGGGTCTGGACCTGGATGGTGGGGTAGTCCACCTGCGGCAGCGCGGACAAGGGCAGGAACTTCAGGCCCACCAGGCCGGCCAGCACGATGGCCACCATCAGCAGCGCGGTGGCGACCGGCCGCAATATGAACGGACGGGATGGGCTCATTGCTGCGTGGACTGCCCGGCGCCGGCGCCGCCACCGGCCGCCTGCCGGCGCTGCGCCCGGCGCGCTTCGCGCTCTTCCGGCGTCAGCTTCATGAACTCCTCGCGCCGCTTGGCCTGCTCCTCCGGCGTCAGCTTGTCCCGACCAGCCGGGCGCGGGCCGCGCGCGCTCGCACCCTCCGCGCCGGCCACAGCCGAG
>JAQGMU010000581.1 GCA_028292195.1 Ramlibacter sp.
CCGGTCAGGTCGAGGATGTGGTTCTCTTCGGGCGCGTAGACGGAGCGCAGGTACGTGTCGAGCTCGGTGATCAGCGCGAGCACCTGCGGGTGGTCAGGCGGCGTGGGGCGAATGGCGAGGGTCATTGCAGGAACGGGATTGCCCAACAAAAAGGCGCGACAGCAGCCGCGCCTTCGAGGCGTTCAGTCGACGAGCGGTCAGACGCGAAAGGATTCGCCGCAGCCGCACTTGTCCTTCTCGCGCGGGTTGTGGAACTTGAAGCCTTCGTTGAGGCCCTCGCGGACGAAGTCGAGCTCCGTGCCGTCGATGTAGGGCAGGCTCTTCGGGTCGACCAGCACCTTGACGCCGTGGCCTTCGAAGATCACGTCTTCCGGGGTGAAGTCGTCCGCGTACTCGAGCTTGTAGGCCAGGCCCGAGCAACCGGTCGTCTTCACGCCCAGGCGCACGCCGACACCGCGGCCGCGCTTGGTGATGTAGCGCGTCACGTGCTTCGCGGCGCGTTCGGTCAGGGTCACCGCCATCGTCGCGGCCTCAGGCGCTCAAGGAAGCGGTTTCGACGGCGGGCGTGCCAGCGCCGTGGCGCGCCTTGTAGTCGCTCACCGCGGCCTTGATCGCGTCTTCCGCCAGGATCGAGCAGTGGATCTTGACCGGCGGCAGCGCCAGTTCCTCGGCGATCTGCGTGTTGCGGATGGCCATGGCCTCGTCGAGCGACTTGCCCTTGACCCATTCGGTGACCAGCGACGACGACGCGATGGCCGAGCCGCAGCCGTAGGTCTTGAAGCGCGCGTCCTCGATCAGCCCGGTGAGCGGGTTGACCTTGATCTGCAACTTCATCACGTCGCCGCAAGCCGGGGCGCCGACCATGCCGGTGCCCACGCTGTCGTCACCTTTTTCGAAGGAGCCGACGTTGCGGGGATTTTCGTAGTGCTCAACGACTTTTTGAGAATAGGCCATGGTGATACTCCTGGATTCGCTTCTTCAGTGGGCAGTCCACTGGATGGTGCTGATGTCGATGCCGTCCTGGTACATCTCCCAGAGCGGGCTCAGCTCGCGCAGTTTCGCCACGTTCTGCTTGATGGTGGCGATGGCGTAGTCGATCTCTTCCTCGGTCGTGAAGCGGCCGATGGTCATGCGCAGGCTGCTGTGGGCCAGTTCGTCGCTGCGGCCCAGGGCGCGCAGCACGTAGCTGGGTTCCAGCGAGGCGGAGGTGCAGGCCGAACCCGACGACACCGCCAGGCCCTTGATGCCCATGATCAGCGACTCGCCTTCGACGAAGTTGAAGCTCATGTTCAGGTTGTGCGGAACGCGGTGCTCCACGTTGCCGTTGATGAACACCTGCTCCACGTCCTTCAGGCCATTGAGCAGGCGCTGCTGCAGCTTGCGCGCGTGCTCGGTGTCCTTGTGCATCTCTTCCTTCGCGATGCGGAAGGCTTCGCCCATGCCCACGATCTGGTGGGTGGGCAAGGTGCCAGAGCGCATGCCGCGCTCGTGGCCGCCGCCGTGCATCTGCGCTTCCAGCCGCACGCGCGGCTTGCGGCGCACGTACAGCGCGCCGATGCCCTTGGGGCCGTAGGTCTTGTGCGAGGCCAGGCTCAGCAGGTCGACCGGCAGCTTCTTCATGTCGATCTCGACCTTGCCGGTGGCCTGCGCCGCGTCGACGTGGAAGATCACGTTGCGCTCGCGGCAGATGTTGCCGATGGCCGTGATGTCCTGGATGACGCCGATCTCGTTGTTGACGAACATGACGCTGGCCAGGATGGTGTCCGGACGGATCGCCGCCTTGAACTTCTCCAGGTCCAGCATGCCGTCTTCCTCGACGTCGAGGTAAGTCACCTCGAAGCCCTGGCGCTCCAGTTCGCGCATGGTGTCCAGCACCGCCTTGTGCTCGGTCTTGGCCGTGATCAGGTGCTTGCCGCGGCTCTGGTAGAAGTGCGCCGCGCCCTTGATCGCCAGGTTGTTGGACTCGGTCGCGCCCGAGGTCCAGACGATCTCGCGCGGGTCGGCGCCAATCAGGTCGGCCACGTTGCCGCGCGCCTTCTCCACTGCTTCTTCCGCTTCCCAGCCCCAGGCGTGGCTGCGCGACGCCGGGTTGCCGAAGTGTTCGCGCAGCCAGGGAATCATGGCGTCGACCACGCGCGGGTCGACCGGCGTCGTCGCGCCGTAGTCCATGTAGATCGGGAAGTGCGGGGTCATGTCCATCTTGCTGGCTCTTCTTGCTGGCGGGTTGCTCTTATTGCTTGGCGAACGAGTTGCCGAGCGCGAATACCGAGTTCGGCGCGTTCACGCGGATCGGCTTGACCACCGGCTGGCTGGAGATGGCGCGCTTGGGCGACGGCTTGTCCTCGATCTGGATGCCCTTGGCGAGCTGGTCTTCCACCAGCTTCTGCAGCGTGACGGAATCCAGGAACTCGACCATGCGCTGGTTGAGCGCGGCCCACAGCTCGTGCGTCATGCAGCGGCCGCCATCGCTCTGGCAGTTTTCCTTGCCGCCGCACTGGGTGGCATCGATGGGCTCGTCGACCGACACGATGATGTCGGCCACGGTGATTTCCGCCGCCTTGCGGCCGAGCGTGTAGCCGCCGCCCGGACCCCGGGTGGATTCGACGAGTTCGTGCCTGCGCAGCTTGCCGAACAGCTGTTCCAGGTAGGAAAGCGAAATCTGCTGGCGCTGGCTGATGGCCGCCAGGGTGACGGGACCATTGTTCTGGCGCAGCGCCAGATCGATCATCGCGGTGACCGCAAAGCGGCCTTTGGTTGTGAGACGCATCGCTAGCTCCTTGTTGCTGGCTTGGCTTTCATACCCCGGCAGCGCCCGCTGCCAAGGCCGTCTCCACCCATGCTCCGGCTGCTGCCGGCCCTCTGCCGGGGGCTCCTCGCCGCCGGCGTTTTAGACGTTCTCTTGGGTTCCTGACTATTTCCGTCAAGTATACCAGAAAACCCATCGAAGACCTCGGGTAATCCCGGACTGGCCCGAGTGCAGCAAGCCTCCTGTCAGGCGGCGATTTCGCCCCGGATTTGCTGCAGCAAACCGTGACAGGCCGCTTCGACGTGGTCCAGCACGGTTTCGAAGCCCTGCGGGCCACCGGTGTACGGATCAGCCACCACGTCGCCCAGCCCGGCCGGCGCGAATTCCATCAGGCGCCTGAGCTTGTGCCGGTGCTGCCTGGGGCACTGCTGCTGCAGCCATTCGAGGTTGTCCCAGTCCATCGCCAGGATCAGGTCGAACTGGGCGAAGTCCGGCAGGCGCACCTGCCGCGCGCGCTGCGCGGACAGGTCGTAGCCGCGCCGCGCTGCGTGCTGGCTGCTGCGGTGGTCGGGCGGCGAACCGGCGTGGTAGTCGAGGGTGCCCGCCGAGTCGATCCGGATGCGGTCCTGCAGGCCGGCCTCGTTCACCAGGTGCCGGAACACACCTTCGGCGGTCGGGCTGCGGCAGATGTTGCCCATGCAAACCATGAGCACCGCGTACGGCTTCGCCATGCCTCAGCCCTTCTTCTTGGCGGTATCGATCAGGACGACGTTGTCGTGCACCACGGCGCCGAAGGCCTGCTCCTTCAGCATCGCCAGCTGGTCGCGCACCCGGGCCGCCTTCTCGAATTCGAGGTTGCGGGCGTGCTCGAGCATCAGCTTTTCCAGCCGCTTTATTTCCTTTGAAATATCGCGCTCCGACATGTCCTCGACCATCGCGCGCTGCAGTTCCTGCTTCTCCTGCTCCTTGCTCGCCTTCTCGCTGTAGACGCCGTCGATCAGGTCGCGCACCTTCTTCTGGATGCTGCGCGGGGTGATGCCGTTGGCCAGGTTGTGGGCGACCTGCTTTTCGCGCCGGCGCTCGGTCTCGCCGATGGCCTTCTTCATCGATTCGGTCATCCGGTCGGCATAGAGGATGGCGCGGCCGTTCAGGTTGCGCGCCGCCCGGCCTATCGTCTGTATGAGGGACCGTTCGGCCCGCAGGAAGCCTTCCTTGTCGGCGTCCAGGATCGCCACCAGAGACACCTCCGGGATGTCCAGGCCTTCCCGCAGCAGGTTGATGCCGACCAGCACGTCGAACAGGCCGAGGCGCAGGTCACGCAGGATCTCGACCCGTTCCACCGTGTCGATGTCGCTGTGCAGGTAGCGCACCTTGACGCCGTTGTCGGCGAGGTAGTCGGTCAGCTGCTCCGCCATCCGCTTGGTCAGGGTGGTGATCAGCACCCGCTCGTGCTTCTCCACGCGGATGCGGATTTCCTGCAGCACGTCGTCCACCTGGTGGGTGGCGGGCCGCACTTCGACCTCGGGGTCGACCAGGCCGGTGGGGCGCACCAGCTGCTCCACCACCTGGCCGGCATGGGTCTTCTCGTAGTCGGCCGGCGTGGCAGAGACGAAGATCACCTGCCGCATGCGGGTCTCGAATTCCTCGAACTTCAACGGCCGGTTGTCCAGCGCCGAAGGCAGCCGGAAGCCGTATTCGACCAGGGTCGTCTTGCGAGCCCGGTCGCCGGCGTACATGCCATTGAGCTGGCCGATCATCTGGTGGCTCTCGTCCAGGAACATCAGCGAGTCCTTGGGCAGGTAGTCGGTCAACGTCGACGGCGGGGCGCCGGGCGGCGCGCCAGAGAGGTGGCGGGTGTAGTTCTCGATGCCCTTGCAGTGGCCCAGCTCGGCGAGCATCTCCAGGTCGAAGCGGGTGCGCTGCTCCAGCCGCTGGGCTTCCACCAGCTTGCCGTCGGCCACGAACTGCTTCAGGCGCTCGGCCAGTTCCAGCTTGATCGACTCGACCGCCGACACCACCTTCTCGCGCG
>JAQGMU010000599.1 GCA_028292195.1 Ramlibacter sp.
GACCGACAATCCTTCACGCTAATCGACAGGAGCACGAGATGCCCATCACGCCCCAGGAAGCGCTGCAGCGCACCATCGAGCACCGCGAAATCTTCCACGACGAAATGCTCAAGGTCGTTCGCATGATCATGAGCGGCGAGCTGTCGCCCGTGATGATGGCAGCCCTCATCACCGGCCTGCGCGTGAAGAAGGAAACCATCGGTGAGATCACGGCGGCCGCGCAGGTGATGCGCGAGTTCTCCACCAAGGTGAACGTGGCGGACAAGACGCACCTGGTGGACATCGTCGGCACCGGCGGCGACGGCTCGCACACCTTCAACATCTCGTCCTGCTCGATGTTCGTGGCGGCGGCGGCCGGCGCCAAGGTCAGCAAGCATGGCGGCCGCAGCGTGTCCAGCAAGAGCGGCAGCGCCGACGTGCTGGAGGCGCTGGGCCTGAACCTGAACCTGACGCCGGAGGCGATCGCCAGGTCGCTCGAGGAAGTCGGCATCGGCTTCATGTTCGCGCCCAATCACCACCCGGCCATGAAGAACGTGGCGCCGGTGCGCAAGGAGATGGGCGTGCGCACCATCTTCAACATCCTGGGCCCGCTGACCAACCCGGCGAGCGCGCCGAACATCCTGATGGGCGTGTTTCACCCCGATCTGGTCGGCATCCAGGTGCGCGCGCTGCAGCGTCTCGGCGCCGAGCATGCGCTGGTGGTCTACGGCCGCGACGGCATGGACGAAGTGAGCCTGGGCGCCGCCACCCTGGTGGGCGAACTGAAGGGGGGCCAGATCACCGAGTACGAGATCCATCCCGAGGACTTCGGCTTGCCGATGTCGAGCAACCGCGCGCTCAAGGTCGAGACGCCACACGAATCGCTGGCGATGATTCGCCAGGTGCTGGACAACCAGGCCGGCCCGGCGCGCGACATCGTCATCTTCAACGCCGGCGTGGGACTCTACGCCGCGAATGTGGCGCGTGACATCAAGGAAGGCATCGCGAAGGCGCGCGCGGCCGTGGAGTCCGGCGCCGCGAAGGCCAAGTTGGAGCAACTGGTGAACGCAAGCAAGCGGCTGGCGGCCTGAACGATATGTCCGACATCCTGAACCAGATCGTTGCCGTCAAGCGCGAGGAAGTCGCCGCGGCGAAAAAGAACAAGTCCCTGGAGGCGATGCGCGAAGACGCCTTCAGCCGGGTGCTGACGCGCGATTTCGAAGGCGCGCTGCGCGCCAGGATCGCCGCCGGCAAAGCCGCCGTCATCGCCGAGATCAAGAAGGCCAGCCCCAGCAAGGGCGTGCTGCGCGAGGAGTTCGAGCCGGCCGACATCGCCCAGAGCTATGCCGAGAACGGCGCGGCCTGCCTGTCGGTGCTGACCGACCGCCAGTTCTTCCAGGGCAGCCCGGACTACCTGAAGCAGGCCCGCGCTTCCTGCGACCTGCCGGTGCTGCGCAAGGACTTCCTGATCGACCCGTACCAGGTCTACGAATCGCGTGCGCTGGGCGCCGACTGCATCCTGCTGATCGCGGCCTGCCTGGACGACGCGCAGATGGCGGAGCTGGAAGCCATCGCCCGCAGCCTGGACATGGCGGTCCTGGTGGAGGTGCACGACCGCGCTGAATTGAAACGGGCGCTGCAGCTGAAGACGCCGCTGGTGGGCATCAACAACCGCGACCTGCGCACCTTCGAAGTCAGCCTGGACACCACCCTGGCCCTGCTGCCCGAGGTGCCGGCTGGCCGCCTGCTGGTCACCGAATCCGGCATCCTGGCTGCGCAGGACGTGCAGAAGATGCGTGCCGCCGGCGTGCACGCCTTCCTGGTCGGCGAAGCGTTCATGCGGGCCAAGGATCCGGGCGCGGCCCTGGCGGCGCTGTTCGAGGGCTGATGGACCGCCTGCGCGAATGGGCGCCGACGCAGTGGCCGCTGGCCAGCGGCTGGCAGCCCGCCGTCGACGACTTCCTGGCCAGCCCGCAGGGCCGCCAGCTGGCCGATTTCCTGCGTGCGCGCATCGCCGCCGGCGCCGTGATCTATCCGCCGCAGCCGCTGCGCGCGCTCGAGCTGACGCCGCTGGCCGGCATCCATGCCGTCGTGCTGGGCCAGGACCCGTACCACGGCCCCGGCCAGGCCGAGGGCCTGGCGTTCTCGGTGGCCGAGGGCGTGCCGCCGCCGCCTTCGCTGAAGAACATCTTCCAGGAGCTGGGCAGCCATCCGGCCAGCGGCTCCCTGGTGGACTGGGCGCGCCACGGCGTGTTGCTGCTGAACGCCTGCCTGACGGTGGAACAGGGCCAGCCGGCCAGCCATGCGAAGAAGGGCTGGGAAGCCTTGACCGACCGGTTGCTGGCGCTGGTGGCCGGCACGGCCTCGCCCTGCGTCTACCTGTTGTGGGGCGCGCATGCGCAGGCCAAGGCGCCGCTGATCCAGGCCGCGGCCGCGGAGCACGGACGCGCAGTGCTGGTGCTGCAGGCCAACCACCCGTCGCCGCTGTCGGCCCGCCGGCCCCCGGTGCCCTTCCTGGGCTGCGGTCACTTCGCGCAGGCCCGTGCCTGGCTGGCCGAACGCGGCGTGACCGGGATGTTCTAGGGGCGCGGCTGGCGCAGCAGCCGCGCCAGCCAGGGCCGGAAGCCCGGTGCGTAGCCGTTGCGCGCGGATGGCGAGCGCGGCAGCTCCATACGCGTGTCGTCCAGGTAGTCGTGCCGGATGTCGACCGTGCTCCGCTCCCCGATCGCCTCGTAGTGCCGCTGCAGCCACGTGCCGCCGGCGGCACGGCCGGCCTGGAACAGCTTGTTGATCATCACGCCGTCCGCCGAGGCCCGGCTGGAATTGGGGAACGGATCCAGCGCGGCGCCGGCGTCGATTCGGTGCACCCGCACGCTCTTGCAGAGCTGGGTCGAGATGGCGCCGTCGGCCAGCAGGCGGTTGATGAAATCGATGGAGCGCATCTGCGTGAGCAGGCTGGCATTGAAGGTCAGCTCGCTGATGCGGTCGCGGATCTCGGCCGAGGAGCGCGGCGTGTTGCCATGCACCAGCGGATTGATCTGCACCAGCATGAGGTCGGCGGTGTGGCACTGGCTGATCAGCGGCGACAGCGGCGGGTTGAGCGAGTAGCCGCCGTCCCAGTAAGCCTGGCCTTCGATCTCGACCGCCTGGAACAGCTGCGGCAGGCAGGCCGAGGCCAGCACCGCGCGGGCATCGAGCTTGCGCCCGGTGAAGATGACCGCCTTGCCGGTCGTGACGTGGGTCGCCGAAACGAAGACCTTGAGTTCCCGGTGCGCGGCGATGGCGTGGAAGTCGATCTCCTTTTCCAGCAGGTCGCGCAGCGGGTTCAGCCCCAGCGGATTGCTCTGGTAGGGCGAGAACAGCCCGCGCCAGGCCTGGCCGATGACGCTTCCGGGCGTGTATTCGGCCGGCAGCCCGCCCCACAGCATGCGCGTGAGCTGCTGGTGGAAGGCCCCCAGGCTGCCCAGGCTGCTGACGCGCTCCCAGACCGTGCGCAGCGTGGCGCGCGCGCCTTCCCGCGGGTCGCGGCCGGCTGCCTCGGCGCTGGCCCAGCCGCTGGCCAGCGCCACCGCGT
>JAQGMU010000621.1 GCA_028292195.1 Ramlibacter sp.
CCCGGTGCTGTATCGGCCCCAGCGCCGGCGCCAGGGTCGCCAGCAGCGCTGGCGCATGCCGCAGCACCGGTTCGTGCGGAGCCAGCAGCAAGAAGCCGCGGATCAGCAATTCGAGCTGCATGGCACGCTCCGGGTGGGTCGCCAGACGGGTGGCCACATGCTGCTCGATCTCCTGCAACATCTCGTCGAGCCCGCGCGCCAGCACGATGGCGGCGCCGGGGTAGTTCAGGCATTGGGCCCGCTCCATCCGGGGATCTTCCAGCGCGTTGAAGATCGCACGCTCCGGTCCGGTCAGGCGAGCGTCCCAGCCCGCCTGCGTGTGCACGATATGTCCGGCCTCGTGCACCGCCAGCCGGGTCAGAAGGGCGACCTCGTCGGCTTCGCCGGTCACAGGACGCGGAAGGTGAATCTCGCCCGCCGCGCTGACGCCGGCAATTCCGCCCCATCGGACGGGGATGCCTGCGCCAACCATCAACGCGACGAAGGCTTCTATCAGGCGGCGTACCGCATGCAATGTCATGGTCATCTTGGCTCCTGTTCGGACCGGCTGCGGCCGGTCCGGGTTTTGGTTCTCAGAAGAACACGCCCGCCAACTGCGGCGTGAACTCCACGGGGCGCGGCGGCTGGGCCGCCGCGCGATCGATCGCATCCGCCGCCAGGAATTCCTCGCTGGCGGGCTCCGCGTCGCGGTTCGATGCCGGATCGACGCCTTGCTCCACCGGCGGCTGGCTGGTGGCTGCCGCCTTGTTCAGGAGGTCCTGGAATGCCGCCCGCGGCGAGGACAGCTGCAGCGCGATGACGGCTGCCTCCTCCGCGGCCTTCTCGTTGGCAAGCGTGCGGGCCAAGGACCAGATGTGCACCAGATGCACGCCGTCGATCGGCCCCTGCTTGGGCAACAGCGCCAAGCAGTGCTCCACCACCTCGGCCATCGGCTGCACCGACGCATCGAGAAAGCTGAAGCTGCGCAGCTTTTCGGCGATACGGCGCAGCGGCCCCAGCGTCTTGTGGCTGATCTTTTGCCGGTCGAGCGCGTTTCCCGCAGGCCCCCCCGCCAGATAGCGCTCCAGCAGGACGCGCGCTTCGCGGGCGGCTTCGGCGAACAGTTCGCCTTTCAGCCCACCCAGCTGGCTGCCATAGCCTTCGTTGAGCGGGCTGTCGGTGTCGGCACTGGGTGCCGATATCCGGCAGAAGTGGAAATTGAAAGCGAGCCGTCCGGCCACGTACTCCGGCGTGGGGATGTCATCGATCAGGTGGGCCCAGGCGGCGTTTTCCGGCCGCTCGCGCCACTCCCGCACGCGGCCTTCGAACTCCCAATGCAGCCGCGTGCGTTGCTGGTCGAAGCGCGCCCTCAGCTCGGTGAGCTGCTGGTACACGCGCTCGAGCCTGGCCTGCGGAATCCCGATGGTCCCGAGCAGCGGCAGGCCGGTGGTATGCAGTACCCGTTCGGCGTCGCGCTTGAGACCCGCAAAAGGTGCTAGGTCCTCCGGGTCGGAGATCTTGATGGAGCCCAGTGTTGCCAGCGACTCGGGCGGCAGGTTGCTGAATTCCGGGTTCTTCGCCAGCAGCGCTTCCTTGCGCAAGCGCTTGCGGCCGGACCACAGGTGAATGTCCAGGGTGACGCAGACGAGTCCCTGCGCCTGGGCCTGCTTGATGAGGGAGGTGTCCATCGGTTCTCCTTGTTGCAGGGGAACCCCGCCCCTTCGGGAACAGAATTCCCGAAGGGGTGAAGATGAATGCAGGGCTGAAGACCCTGCCGTCGGACCAACCGAACGCAAGCACTCTACGCGCGTCGCGACGGCAGGCAAACGATGGCGGCTGGGCGAAGCATGCCGGAGCCGTCCGCGGCGCCCTGGGGGCCACGGAAGGCCGGCAACCCCTCCAGGGACTAACGGTGGCAGGCGGAATCAGCGGGGCGCGCTTGAGGGTGGGCCCTGCCCACTACCTTGGTGCGCCATTCCAACGGCTCCCACAGCGGCTTCAGCGGAATCTGCGCGGGCTGCAAGCCGCGTCCGGTTCGGTCTGGGGCCCGCTTGCCACCAGGTGAGCCGGTAGCGCACCACGGTGCGTTCCGGGCCCTCTGGCGGCGTCCAGCGCTGCGTCTGCTGCGTCCCGGTCGCGCTTACCAGCTGTCCCTTCATGGTGCTCTCGCAGAAACGCTCTGCCATCTCGCCGAAGCAAAAGAAGCTGGCCGCCTCGACGTGTTCCTCGCCGGCCGCGAAGCGCGTGCTCAGAAGCCGGAATTCGCAGAACGGCGTTTTGCCTCCGACCTTGAGCTCCGGCTGGTGAGCCAGTCGGCCTTGAGCGGTAATGAGGATCATGGCCTCAGTCCCCCTGCGGGGCCGCCGCGGGACGCACCCGATACAGGTACTTCTGCGCCTCGATGCCGTTGGCCAGGGTCACGGGGACCTTGCCCATGGGGGTGATTTCGATGCGCTGGCCGACCAAGCAGCCGCTGGCGGTCAATTCGCGTTCCAGCTCGGCGCCGCGCAAAGCGAGTTCCGATCCGTTGTCCAGGGCCAGCTTGGCTTCGAACACCTCGAACGGCGGCCGGTCGGGCGGCGTGACCCGCGCTGAACCAGCCTTCACGAGTTCGCCCACATAGGCGGGCACGAGGCGGCGCGCTGGCAGTACGGCGATGTCGGGGAGTCGCTCCCTGGTCGCTTCCGCTGGGCGTGTCCGCCCAGGTTCCGCTGGGGCCTGCATCTGGCGCCCCGCCGGGGCGGGCAGCACCGAGACGCCCGCACGGCCGACCCGAGGGCCGCTCCGTACGGTTGTCCCGGGCTGCGCCCCCAGCTCGTTGATCAAACGCTCCGCCAGCCGCACCGCCTCCTCCTTGCTGGCCTCCAGGCCCTGCGCCGATTCGTACGGCACGTCCGGAAAACTGTGCCGACGTGCCTTCATGAGCGTACGCAGTCGCGGCTCGCTGATGATCAGGTCGCGCTTGATCACCCCCCGCGCCTGGAAGATGCGCAGGTTGACCACCCCCACGGGTGGATCCAGGCGCAGCGAGACGATCCGGTCCGCCGCTTCGAAGTCGTGCCCACAGTGGGCGCCGACCGGACCGATGACGGTCTCGCCACCCAGGCGCGGGGCAGCGGATGCGGTCGTGACAGACCTCTGCACATCAGCGTGCCGTGATGCGCGGTACCGCTGACGGCGGCCCAAGGTCCGCTCGATGAGCGGGCGGACCAGGACGGCCAGCATGTAGCCGATGCCGGCCAGCGTCCTGAATCCCAGTTGAAGCAAGGCGACAAGGCCCTGCCCGAGTGCATAGCCCACATATTTCATGCTGCGTGCCCTCAGAAGCAGACCTGCTGCGCGATCGACAGCCAGGCGGCAGGATCGGCAGGGTCCGGGTTGATGTTGAAAGGCATCGGCTGGCCCACGCTCGCGCGCGAGGGCCAGCCCAGTTCTGCGAATGCGTTCTCCAGTGCACCCGCGTCAAAGCAGCGGCCCAGACACGCACGCCAGGCGCTGGCCCGTTCGCGCGGCTTGCCGCCGGGCAGCGCTGCGACGCTGGCGGGCAGCAGGATCCAATCGTGATCCCGCGCCCACTGCGCCAGCAGCAGCGCCGCTGCGGCATCGCCCGAGGTCGCCGGCGCGTACGCGCTGGCGCGCGCGCAGTGCGCGAGCCAGGCCGCGCGTCCGTCGATCGGGGTCGTGGTGGCCAAGGCCTGCTGCCACTGCCCGGCGACGTCCTGCATGTCGACCCGGGCCGGCACGACGGCGAAGTACAGGAGCGCACCCGCCAGATCGCCACCCAGGTCCGGATGCGTCGAAACAAACGCACCGACGGTGCGGGGCCCGCAAGGACGCAGCTCCAGGTACTTCTGCTGCGCCATGCGGCGA
The DNA here is from genome assembly GCA_028292195.1 of Ramlibacter sp. Lineage (GTDB taxonomy): Bacteria > Pseudomonadota > Gammaproteobacteria > Burkholderiales > Burkholderiaceae_C > Ramlibacter. Next base: position 3,850 of record JAQGMU010000621.1, read on the forward strand.
AAGCCGCTGCGCAAGCAATGCTGGATCGCCGGCGCCACCCAGCGGGGCGCCAGGCATCGCAGTGTCACTCCGCCATCGCGCGCGTCGATGAAGGCAGTCTGCACCTCCCCATCGATCGCTTCGGTCGCGTAACCCCACTGGCCGTGGTCCGGATGCGCGAACACCTGATATAGCGGATTCACGATCGGGGGCCGAGCTGCGGACCGTAGCCGGCGATCAGCGTGATCATCTCGGCGACCGCCACCGCCATTTCGGGCGACATTCGCACGGCCTGGTTGATCGCGTAGTGCACGGCGCTTCGCCCCTGGGCCTTCATGATCGGCGTGTACAGGATGGTGTACTTGGCCCAGCGCAGCACCACCCGCGTTGACAGCGGCTTGTCGATGGCGGTCGCGTCGTCCCGGAAGGCCTGGCGTACCTTGTTGGCCACGTCCACGCAGATGGCGGCCACGGTTCGCGCCACCTCCTCCGGAATCCGGCCGGCCACCAGGTGCCCTTGCACCAGCGCCTTTTCCGCCTCGGGGGCGATGTAACGCACGCGCATGAAAGACCAGCGGTCTTCGTTGGCCACATCCTGCAGGTTGCGTCCGGCGACGGCCGCCTTGCTGTCCACGGCGTTTTGCGTCCCGAAGAAGCGCGTCGTCGGCGCCGGGGAGACCACCTCCCCGGTTTCGGGAATGGTCCAGGAGTAGCCCTCCAGGAGCATGTTCAGGCCGGTGGCCTCGCCGGGATCCAGCGTGTTGTACTCGTCCAGCAGCACGGAGCTGCCCTCGCGGCAGGCACGCACCACGGGGCCGTCATGCCAGGCCAGCTTGCCGTCCGGTGTGGGCAGCAGCTGGCCGACCAAGCGAAAGCTCTCGGTGGTCGGCGTGCAGGCGACCTTGTACAGCGGCACGTTGAGGCGTGCATGGTACTGATCGACCAGTGAGGTCTTGCCGGCGGCCGGATCGCCTTCGATCATCAGCGCGCGGAAGCCCCCGGCCCAGAACATGCATAGTTGGCGCAGGGTGTCGGCTTCGAACACGTAACGCGGGTCCGGCGCCGGCACGTTGGCCAGGCCCGGCTCGAGGCCGGTTATCTCAGCGGCTTCAGGGGCCTCGGACAGGTTGAAGGCGGTGCGGATCTTGTACCGGGCCACTTTCGGCAGAGGCGCCGGGTTTGTGCTCGATTCTTGCATTGACGATCTCCTGAATGAGGGTTGCGGCGCCGAGCTCCTGCAGGACCGGCACCAGCCGCTCGCGCAAATGTTCGGGCCGCAAGCCGCAGATGCGGCAGCACAGCGCGAACGAGAACGGCGTCAGGGAAAGGGGAAGCGCAAGCTTCTCCTTGGTCGCGGGCGTCTTGAGGACGGCGACCATGGGTTCGGGCGCGAAGATCCACTGCAGGATCTCGCGCCTGTCGGCACGCCGGCTGCGCCCCTGCAGCGCCCTCAGCGCGTGGTGCAGGACCGCCTCGTGCAGTTGATAGACCGCCGCATCCGACCAGGTCTCCCGGTTCGGCGAGTCGGTGACAGCAGGGCGCGCGCAAGGCGACTGCTCGGCGCAAGCCCGTCGCCGATCCAGCAACTTGCCGGGGTTCTCTCGCCGCGTGCGTCGCCTGGAGCGCGTTGGCATCACGCCATCGAAAAGCCCTCCCGACGCGGCGCCAGACACCCGCGCTGGGCGCTTGGCTGCGCCGCGCGCTCGCCGGCGCCGCCTGCGTTCTCCGCGGTGGACCTCCTCCTGCTGCCAGGCGTGCAGTTCGTGAGGCAAGAACAGGTCCAGATGCAACTGCCCGCAAGCGCGCTCTGCAGACCGGGCGGCGCCTTTCGGCGGCCCTCGGCCGGATTCATCGACCATTCGCATGGCAGGACGCCACGCCAGGCGAAGCAAGGCACGCGGGGCTGCCGCGCTTCTTTGCTCTCATTGGGTGCCGGCCTCGACCGAGGCTTGGTGGCGTTGAAACAGTTCGGCACCGCTGGAAGCGATGCCGCTGGCGAACCAGGCCGCCACCACGGCGGCGACCAACACGATGACTGCTCTCATGAGGACTCCTTTGCTGTGGGTTTGTCGGGAGCAGCCGATCACCCTGACGGGCAGAGGCACGCCCGACAGGGTTGGTGAAGCGGTTGACGCGCAAGCGCGTGCCGAGGTTGATGGCATGCACGGGGCATGCAACCGTCGTTGCCGACGGCGTTTTATCGACTTGCGTCGAGAAATCCGCGCACGACCAGGATCGGCAGCGCCGTTTCGGTCGCCAGAGGGTCCGATCGCTCCTGGTTAAGGAGCCCGCGACCGCTGCGGCTGTACCTGTCCTCCGAGCGGTCAGGCGGGTAGGTCCGTGCCGAAAGTCGGGAAGTACTCTGCCGGGTGCCGACCTGGTCGTGTGACGGCTGCATCATGGGTCGCTCGGATCGCGCGCGCAACGGATGGCAGCCAGTGGCCGAACGGCAGGTACAGCAGCGCTTCAGCGAAGGGCCGTGGTCCCTGCCCTACGCGCGTGGCGGGCACATTGCATAGGGAGGCAGATGTGGGTCGGCTCGGTAGATTCGGCTGGCAACCATCCTTTGCCGCGCGGAGACACCCATGACCACTTCCTTGACCGGCAACAGTGACGTTCCGCTGGAGACCCTGCGTCTGGCCCGGCGCCAGCGCGCGCTCGGCTCCATCTTCGGCGAGCATTTTGTGCAGACGTTTGCCAGCCCGTTCCTGGTCATCGAAGACCACGTCATCGAATCGCCGGTTGCCATCCGCTTCTACAAGAAGGATTTCAGCTACCTCTCAAAGCAGCTGTACCTGGAATACCAGTACCGGTCCTGGAAGGGTTACGACGCGGAGCTGCTCGCGCACTATTCGGAATTGGTGACGAACAAGCTGGCCAAGATCCGCACCCTGATCGGCAACACGGCGCAGCGCCTGCAACTGCTGCTCGACCAGCAGGGGCACCAGGCGGATCTGACACTGTGGCCGGGGTCGCACCGCTGCGACGTCCCCATCATCGCCGCCCACGCGCGCAGCTATCTGGACATGTTGCGCCTGCTTGACCGGGTCTACCTTTTGGCAGGCACGGCTAATCTGCTTGGCGTGATCGACTCAAGCCAGCGGGCCCAGGCCGAGTACCTGTGCAAGAAAGCGGTCCGTGCGTTCCGCTCCATCCTGCAGACCGAGGTTGCCAAGCTGTACCGGGAAGCGCAGCGCGTTGTCCAGGAGCAGCACGCGGGCGGCCAGGCAGATCCAGGCATGACGGAGCTGGTACGCGCGCAAGGGCGAGAGATCGCTGCGTTTGCGGCTTCTGCGGATGACGACGAGACAGAAGTTGCCGACGTGAGTTCCCGCGGCCCGAGTGAAGATCCCTTGCCACCACCGACGAGAATTCAAACGGCCCTTCCTTCACCTGCGCTCGGTCGCCTTCCGACGCAGACGGACGGCACGCTGGCGCCCCGTGCAGTGCAGGAGGCGGGCCCCGGAAATGTCGCGCTTGCTTCGCAGTGAGAATTCCTCGCCAGTGGTTCGGTTCACCTGGCCAGCGCGCTTCCCGCCGCACCGGTTGTGACGCGAGCCTGAGGCCGCCGCTACGACGCGGATCGCCCCGCCACTTGGTGCGGGCAGCAACGCTGGGCCTGTTGCTCGGGTGGGCTGCCTGGGGAGAAAACCGCGCACCCTTGTTGGCCCTGTTGCTGCCGTTCCTGGTCGCAACGCGCGCATCACGTCACGAAGCGGCCCTGATTGCTGCAGGTTACGCATTGGGGCTGCTGCGGTTGCATGGCGCGTTTGTCGCGCGTTGGTTCGCGGACGATGCATGGCTCGGCGGCGGGGTCATGCTCATTTGTGCGTGCATCACGTCGGCCGTCTGGTCCTTTGGGTGGAGCGCCGCGGCTTCTGGCCTGGCACGCGCGATGCGGATGCTGACGGCTTGGCTGCTCGCGCTGCTGCCGCCGGCAGCGCTCGCGGCACCGGGACACCCGCTGGTGGCTATCGGCTACATGCTTCCGAGCACTGGTTGGTGCGGCGTGGCCGCGTCGGCATTGCTCGCTGCTGCTGCCGGCTACATCGGTCCGAGACGGCCAGCATCGATCGCCAATGCCTTCATGTGCACCGCGGCAATAGTCTTGGCGGGCACCGGAGTCTCCCTGGCTCACGTGCAGAATGCTAGGCAACCGCAAGGAATCGTTGGCATGACGACGCACTGGGGGGCGCTGCAGGGCGTGGACGATGCACTGGCGCGCCTGCAGCGCATGGGAGTCTCAGCTAAGAGGCGCCCAAGTGCGATCGTGCTCTGGCCAGAGAGCGTGATCGGGCGCTACGAGCCAGGCATGCAGCCGGTGCTGGAGCTTGAGCTGCTGCAGGCCTCTCGCCGTGGCGGAGAAACGCAAGTGGTCGGAATGGATCTGGCAATGCCAGATGGCCGGCTAATGAGCGCCGCGGTCGCCTTCCGGCCTGACGGCTCAATCGAAACGGCCGTGGCGAGGCAACCTGCACCGCTGGCACTATGGCGGCCCTGGCTTATTGAGCGCACCTTCGTCGCTGACTGGGGCGCCTCCAACATGCTTCGATTGGACGAAGCAAACCAAGCCGCGGTCATCTTTTGCTATGAAGAATATGTTCCTGTTATGTACCTGATAAACGAGTTGCGCAACCGACCAACACTCTACTTCGCAATCGCAAACACATGGGCAGCGCCGTCGAATGCAGCCGCAATCCAGACTTGGCACTCGTTGGGCATGGCGCGCCTGTTCGGGCGTTCCTATTACAAGGCTGAGAATCGCGAAAGTCGCGAAAGTCGCGACGCGCGGGGCGAAGAGCCAGATGCATGGCTATTGGCCGGTCCTACTAAGCGCTCGAATTCGGGGTCGGCTTTCAAAAACTGCGCTTTCGCGCATGAGCCAGCGCCCTCGTTTCCTTCCCCGCGCCGGCAAAGGACTAGTTTGGCGGCGTCTGCGTGTCGGTGCTTGCCCCGCCGTCATAGGCTGCTGATGCTGACGGTTGCGCGACGGTGACGGAAGCCGTACAGATGGTGCGCACGCGATGAAGGTCACGTGCAGGCCCGCACGTTCGGAATGCACTCCGGATCCAAGCCATCCGCTATTTCTCATTTCCTGCCAGATGGGGCTCCGAACAAGTTCCGGCGTAGCGATCTTCTCGAACAACTCACAGTCACGTTTGCTGAAACCGGTCTGCCTTGCATCCTGGCCGAGAAGCAACCCGCCCACGGCGGGTTAGAAGCTAAGGCTTGCAGTGAAGTAGTTGGGTTCTGACCCCAATTCACTTAGGCAAATTAGAGGAGGGCGACCTGACCGGTGAGATCTTTGAACCGATTTGTCTGGCTCGAGCCATAGGCAAAACTATTTGCGCGTCGGTTTGATCTGAGCACTTGATTGCGCTCCAAATCCAACTGTACCCGCCGACAGGAATGTTGCAGCCGTGTCGCTTAGCCGAATGGAGAATGCGAGCAGTCCGCGCTGTTCCGAGTATGCGAAGCGAACCACCTTGGGACCTTGCTCGCTTTCCACTATCCACACTCTCCAAGAGCGGCCAAAGGCATGCAGTCTTTGACTTCCTCTCAGTTCGTACACATATCCTCCATATTCCCACTTCTGTAGCTGCGGCTCCCGTTTCACCGGAAACGCAAAATTGAAGTCGCTGCATGAGATGCAAACATCTAGATCCGCCCGTGAACAAATCACTGCCTCAGTCGCCCTGTCTCCTGTTACGAAGAGTGCCGGTGAGCGTTGAATGCTGATCGTGTGGCTCTCATTGACCGGATTGACATACGTGTGGGGCTGCGAGTGAGCAGGCGACAAAAGCAGGGCGTTGAGAAAGATCGCCACCAGAAATATTTTCACAAATCATCTCCTGCATTCACACTGGTCACTCCAGAACTTCTCAGCCCACGCGTCTGCGTCTATTTCTCCAGGCACCGTCTTTGGATTACGGGCCTCGTCCCCAGGCCTGTACATCCGATCGTTCTCTTCCATCGTATGTCTGAACTCATGGGCGAAGATGTCCCCGTGAGACGGATCGCCCGTCTCTCTGTTGAAGAAGGCCCAATTGAACTGCGACGTCTGAGTACGGAATCTGGTTGTGGCCCAAGACGGTGCCCGACGCAAGAACCCTCCATCAATGTTTGAATCGACGCTGACTCTCCAGTTATCGAACTTGGAAAGTAAGTCCGGGCAGTACTTCCTTATCCTCTCTCTCATAGCGTCGTTCGCGTCATACAGATCTCTGAACCTTTGCCGCCACTTCCGAGCCGCATCGAAGTTGGGGAACTGGGGCTCAACGATCTTGGCCAGCCCCAGTGGGTCCGTTGACGAAACAGGGGTTCCACCCGCATAGGCAAACGTGTTGATCCCGCCCGCCAAGCCGATCGGATCACTCTGGATGTACCGCCCGGTCCTCGCGTTGTACTCGCGATTCCAGTTCTGAGCGAGTCCGGTTTCACTGTCAAACACTTGGCCGGGGAAGCGCTGGTTGAAGGTGAAGGCGCCCAAGCTGCTGGGGTTCTGGTCCGGCGCCGTCGCCCCGAAGGCTTCGGCCGTATCCCAGCGCCACACGATGGTGTGGTCCTGCTTCGTGATCAGGCGCACCGTGTCGATCTGGTCCGCATAAGCGTTGTGGACGGCGACCGCGATGTTGCCGCCGCCAGCCGTGCCGGTCTGCTTTAGCACAGCAACCGGTACTGACCCCAGATACGCCGTCTCATACAGCGGCGCCCCGTTGGCATCGTACTCGCCCAGGAGTTGGCCGGCCTCGTCGTAGACGTAGTAGCTCGCTCCCGTAGCCACCAGGTTCGTCGGCCCGCTCTTGGCTGCGCGCAGCTCGAGGCCGTTGTACACGTAGGTGACCGTTCCGCCAGCGTTGCTGGCCGTGATCATGCGCCCGCGGTCGGTGTACGCGAAGGTGTTGCTGCCGTCGCCGGTGACGTGGCCAGCCGCGTCATGGCTGATGCTGGCTGTCCCGCCAACATCCTGCGCCTGCGTCATGCGGTTGCTGGTACTGGCGATCGTGGCGGTATAGGTCGTGCCGCCGATCGTCTTGCTCGTGCGGTTGCCGGTTTCGTCGTAGCTGTAGCCGCTGGCGCTGCCGGCGATCGTCGCGGAGGTGAGCCGGTTCAGGTTGTCATAGCCGAAGCTCTGGTCCAGGGCCGTGACCGCGCTGCCGTTGTTGGTGTGGCTGTAGCCGGTGATTCGGCCAGCCGCGTCGCGCGTGAGCGTGCGCAGTGTGCCTGCGGCCGTACCGGTTCCAGTCGAGTCGCCGAGGGTGTAGCTGGTGACCATCCCGTTGGGGTCGTAGCCGATGGATCTTGCCTTGCCGTCCGACCACAGCCAGCCGGTGATGCTGTTGTCGGCGTTGTAGGTGATGCCGCTCAAGAGGGTCGTGGCGCTTCCGCTGGTGCCCACGCCGTTGGCGTTCACCGGATTGACCGTGATGCCGCTGACGGCGCCATAGCTGTCGTAGCTGTAGTTCACCCGGCTGCCGCTGGGGTAAGTGATCGCGGTGAGCTTGTCCAGGGCGCTGCCGCTGTCGCCCCAGGCGTAGCCCACCGTGAAGGTCTTGCTTCCGATCACCACTGTCTTCGTGCTCAGGCGCCCCATGGCGTCGTAGCCATAGCTTGTCTGCCCCGAGGCGTCGGTCATCTTGGTGAGCTCGCCCTTGGCTGCCGGGGTCGGAGTCGAGCCGCCGTCGTATTCGAAGGTGGTGCCGGTACCCGTCGGGTAAGCAATGCTGGTCACGCGGTCCAGCGCGTCGTAGGCGAAGGTGGTGGTCTTGCCACGCGCGTCGGTGCTGCTCAGCACGTTCCCCTTGGCGTCGCGGGTGTACTGCGTGCCGCCCGTGTCCGGGCTGCTCTGCGCCGTCTTGTCGCCCAGGCCGGTGAGGGTGTAGCTGGTGGTCAGGTTGCGCGGGTCGACCACGCTGGTGAGGCCGTCCACCAGGTCCCAGCCCAACTGCGTGACCGTCGGCGTGCTAGAGCCGGTGTTGGCTGGCTGCTGCGCCTGGATCGGGCGGCCCAGGCTGTCGTAGTAGACGTAGCTCGCCTGGCCGTTGGGATCGACCACGGTGTTCGGTCGGCCCAGAGCGTCATAGCCGTACTGCCAGGTGTAGCCCGTGCGCGTGCCCACCGTCAGGCTCACCGGTGCCGCGCTGGAGGCGGTGTTGTTGCCGTCGCCGACGTAGCTGGCCGCCAGGATGTGGCTGCCCTGCGCCAGGCTGCTGATGCCCAGGGTAGCCACGCCGCCGCTGAGGGAAGCCGCGCCGATCGAGCTGCCGCCATCGTTGAAGGTGACGACGCCGCTCGCGTTGTAGCCGTTGCCGACGGTGGCAGACAGGGTGACGCTCTGTCCGACGGCGGCCGTCGCAGGACTCGCCGTGAGCGTCACCACGGCGGCGCTCTTGCCAACCGTCTGTGCAAGCGCCGGCGAGGTACTGGCGAGGTTGTTCGTGTCCCCGGAGTACACCGCCGTCAGCGTATGGGCTCCCACGCTTAGGCTTACGCTCAGCGCCGCCACGCCGCCGCTCAGGGCTTGCGCGGCTAGCGTGGCCGCGCCGTCCTTGAAGGTCACCGTGCCGGCGGGGTTGCTGCCAGCCACAGTTGCCGTCAGGATGATGGCTTGACCCACGGTCGATGGACTCGCGCTGGACGTCAGCGACGTCGTGGTGCTGGTCTGCGCCAGCACGGGCAGCGCGGCCAGGAGCGGGACTCCCAGCAGGAAGGCGCGGCCGCGCGCGGCCCCACGCATGATTGCGTCGAACATACTTCTGACTCCTCCCTCTTATTGGCTCGCGCCCGTGACTTGCTGCAACCGGTTCAGCGCGTCGTACGAACGGCTGATCGCGCGACGTAGCACGCCTCCGGATTTCCTTTTTTGAGGTTGGTTCAGGTAATTGGAATCTGACCCCAATTACCCCCCGCAGGGTGCCGCACGGGTCGCGCACAAAGGGCTTGAGCGGCGCTAGTGGAGACCACGGCCTGTTGTCCCCGACTCACTAGAAATTAGGTTCTGACCCAATTTCCCAGGACAGCGCGGACTGACTGCTATGGCGCTGTCGGAATGTCACCTAGCTCAGCCTTTGCCTTCGAAAGCGCTTCTCGGAGCTCTTGCTTAGAAGCAAACGCTCGAGGATCCAGCCGATGATCCTGTTCGTGCTCAGAAAATCTGCTAGTCACAGCGTTCAGTCCTCGAAACGCCTGTTGCTCCACGGGCGTGAGCGTATTCTGATCAATTTCTAACCCATAGGAATAGTAGAACTCATCACAAAACTCAGGCTCAGCCAATTTTCCCGCCAAGAACTGATCGATCAACCAATGCAACCTACGCTTATCGCTTCTGTCATACACGGCTACACCTCCCCTATTTCGGTCTGAAGTATTCAAAATGCCAAACTGCATTGGAGACTTTGTCGTAGAGGACCTCCAGCTGGTACTTCACGTATGTCGCAGGGCTGACCGTGGGCGCGCTGTTCTTCCACATCTCCACAGTGTGCATCAAGGCCGCAGATCCCCTTGGGTCGGGCATTCCCTTGCTGGAGGCGATCGCATCCTGCAAGATCTGAACAGGAACATACCGAGCCGGGTTTTCCATGTGGCTGGCGGCTTTCACACTGAAGTTCAGTCCCCGTGCAATGAGCGCATTTGTGACGCCTCGAATCGCACCTGGGCCAATGCAAATTTTAGGTCCTCCTGGAGTGGTAGCAAAACAGCCATCTGCATCGACCTGCCCGACGAGGTCCGCAAGAGACGGACGTGCTGGAGGCTGGAGATTGCTAGGGTTGCACGTTGCCTCCTCACTCACCGGACCATACGTCCCCATGCCGGGGTTATCTAGTCCGCGTGGATCCATATAGCTAAGCGGGTCTGCCGCCACATAGCTGAATGTGTTGACACCTCCGCCGAGCCCAATTGGATCGCTCTGCGCGTACCGCCCCCACCTGGAGTTGTACTCCCGATTCCAGTTCTGGAACAGTCCCGTCTCCGCATCAAACACCTGTCCGGGGAAGCGCTGGTTGAACGCGAACGTACCCAGGCTACTGGGGTTCTGATCCGGCGCGGTTGCCCCAAACGCCTCAGCCGAGTCCCACCGCCACGCGATGCCGTGATCCTGCCTGGTGATCACGCGCGCCGTGTCGATCTGGTCGGCATAGGCGTTATGCAGCGCGACGGCAATGTTGTTGCCCGGCGCCGTGCCCGTCTGCTTCAGCACACCCACCGGCGCTGACCCCAGATAGACCGTCTCGTAGATCGGCACTCCGTTGGCGTCGTATTCTCCCAGCAGTTGCCCTGCTTCGTCATAGACGTAGTACGCTGCGCCCGTGCCAACCAAGCCTGTCGGGCCGCTCTTGCCGGCCCGCTGTTCAAAGCCGTTGTAGACGTAAGTCACCGTGCCGCCCGCATTGCTGGCCGTCACCATCCGCCCGCGGTCGCTGTAGACGAAGGTGTTACTGCCGTCGCCTGTGACGTGCCCTGCCGCGTCATAGCTGACGGTTGCCGTGCCCGTCACGTCCGCCGCCTGCGTCATGCGGTTGCTGGTACTGGCAATCGTGTTGGTGTAAGTGGTCCCGCCGATGGTCTTGCTGGTGCGGTTGCCGTTCTCGTCGTAGCTGTAGACCGTGGTGGTGCTGCCCAGCGTCGCCGACACCAGTCGGTTCAGGTTGTCGTAACCGAAGGACTGGTCCAGAGCTGTGACCGCCGTGCCGTTGTTGGTGTGGCTGTAGCCGGTGATACGCCCCGCCGAATCACGCGTGAGCGTGCGCAGCGCCCCCGCTGTTGCTCCCGTCCCCATCGGGTCGCCCAGGCTGTAGCTGGACACCATGCCGTTGGCGTCGTAGCCGATGCTGCGTGCCTTGCCGTCCGACCACTGCCAGCCAGTGACCTGGTTGTCGGCGTTGTAGCTGATGCCGCTCAGCAGCGTCGTGCTGCTTCCACTCGTGCCCACCCCATTGGCGTTCACCGCGTTGAGGGTGATGCCGCTGACTGCCCCATAGCTGTCGTAGCTGTAGTTCACCCGGCTGCCGCTCGGGTAGGTGATGGCCGTGAGCTTGTCCAGCGCGCTGCCGCTGTCGCCCCAGCTGTAGCCCACCGTGAAGGTCCTGCTGCCGATCACTACCGTCTTGGTGGTCATCCGGCCCATGGCGTCGTAGCCGTAGGTGGTCTGGCCCGAGGCGTCGGTCATCTTGGTGAGCTCGCCCTTGGCCGCTGGCGTCGGGCTCGCTCCGCCGTCGTACTCGAATGTGGTGGTGGTGCCCGTGGGATAGCTCACGGAGACCACCCGGTCGATGCTGTCGTAGGCGTAGCTCGTCTGCTTACCGCGCGCATCGGTCGCGGTCAGCAGGTTGCCCTTGGGGTCATACGTCAACTGGGAGTTGCCGGTGTCGGGGCTGCTTTGCGCGGTGCTGGTGCCCAGACCCGTGCGGGTGTAGCCGGTCGTGAGGCTACGCGGGTCAATGACGCTGGTCAGGCCATCCACTCCGTCCCAGCCGTACTGCGTGACCGTCGGCGTGCTGGAACCGGTGTTGGCCGGTTGCTGCGTCTGGACCGGCCGGCCCAGGCCGTCGTAGTAGGTGTAGCTGGCCTGGCCGTTGGGATCGACCGCCGTGTTGGGCCGGCCCAGGGCGTCGTAGCCGTATTGCCAGAGGTAGCCGGCGCGGGCGGCCACCGTCAGGCTGACCGCGGATGCGGTGGCAGAGGTGTTGTTCGTATCACCCGCGTAGCTCGCCGCCAGCGTGTGGCTGCCTACCGCCAAGCTGTTGATGCTGAGCGTGGCCGCGCCGCCGCTGACGGACGCCGTGCCGATCGTGCTGCCGCCATCGGTGAAGGTGACCATTCCACTCGGGCTGACGCCATTGACCTTGGCCATCAGCGTCACGTTCTGGCCGACAGAGGCTGAGGCGGGAGTTGCCGTGAGCGTTACCGTGCTTCCGGCAGGGGCAACCGACTGGGAGAGGGCAGCGGAGGTGCTGGCAGCGTTGTTGGCATCCCCGGCGTAGCTCGCCGTCAGCGTGTGCGCGCCGACCACCAAGGTGCTCACCGCCAACTTGGCGACACCGCCGCTCAGGCTGCGCACGCCCAGGCTTGTGGCTCCATCCAGGAAGGTGACGGTGCCGGTTGGGGTGGCGCCGGTCACCGTCGCCGTCAAGGTGATGCCCTGGCCTGCCGTGGACGGGCTCGCGGTAGTGGTCAGGCCGGTGCTGCTGCTGGTCTGGGCGGCTGCCAGCACCGGCAGCAGAACCACCGTCGCCAGCAGTGCTCGCAGGGCGAGCGTGAACCGACCCAGTGCGGTCTTTGTGAATGACACGGATTCTCCCGATGTTCTTGTTACTGCGCCGCGCCGGAGACTTGCTGCAGGCGGTCCAGCGCGTCAAACGAGCGCGCGATGCTGCGCCGCAGAGTGCCTCCGGGGTCGCGTACGGCTTCGGCGGTGCGGTTGCCAGCGTCGTCGAGGGTATACGTCACCGAGTTGCCGCGGGCATCGGAAGCTCCCGTCAGACGGTGGGCGACGTCGTAGGTGTAAGTCAGGCTCGTGGCATCAGGCAGCGTCACGCCTGTCACTTGCCCGACGTTGTCGTAGGTGTACGTCGTCGTGCGAGCACTCCCTCCAGGCGGCGTCACCGTTACCGTGCTCACCCAGCCGCGCGGCGTGTACGCGATGTCCGTCACGATGCCCTTGGGATCC
>JAQGMU010000636.1 GCA_028292195.1 Ramlibacter sp.
ACGAGGGTCAGTCGACTTTCCATGGGAGTCTCCCGCGAAAGGAATCGGGGACGCACCGGCCAGCAGGGCGCATCGTGGGACAACCCCGGCAGTCTGGTCGGCGCGGGGCGGCCTTGCAAGCGGCCGGCGACCGGTGGCTGCCGCAGGAAGCCGATCACGCGGCGCTGCCGCGGGCCGGCTTCCTGCTTACGGCGAGGTGCCCAGCCGCGCCAGCAAGGCCTTGGTCTGGGTGTCCAGCGCGAGGATCTCGGGGTTGGTGACCACGCCGATGCCCAGCGCGTCCAGGCCCTCGACCATGTCGCACTTGAACGCGGCGTCGGCCTGCTTCAGGCATTCCATCACCCCGCGCCGCGGCCCGGACTTGAAGCGCAGCGGATGGAAGGCGTAGACCAGGTTGTCCGGGTGGCGGGGATACACGGTGCGCTGCAGCAGGTCGGCCGGGTACTTGCCGCCGGTCATGGTGCGGATCACGTAAGCCATGCGCGGGCTCAGTTCCGGCAGCGGCTCGCGGGTCTCGAAGTGGTAGGCGCCGTGCAGGCCCACCATGGTCTCGCCTAGCGGCCGGCCGTCGCTGAAGGAGCGCTGCACGCCGCCCAGGAAGATCAGCCCGCAGGCCGATTCGCACTTGCCCGACACGGCGGTGGCCAGGCCCTCGGAGCGGACCCAGTTGGCGATCTGGTAGCCGTTGAACAGGTCGCCGCCCGGGCTTTCGTGCAGCAGCACCAGCTTGTAGTGGGCGCCGGCCAGGTGGTCGCGCAGGCGCGCGAGGTCGCTGCCGTCGACGGCGCCCGAGAGCACGAGCGTGTCGCCCACGGCGTTGAATTCCATCGCGCGGGCGCAGCCGGCGGCCAACGCCAGGGCAAGGCCGGACAGGAGCAGGGCAGGCAATCGCATGGCGGTACTTCGGGGCATGCAGTGGACCGGACCCACGTTGCCATAAACCGCCTCGTTTGCGAAGCGGGAAATTGCAACCTGCTACTGCGCCGGGGCGGGCTGGGGGGCGGCAAGGCCGGAACTGCCCGGCGCGCGGTGTCGCGGCTTGCCAACGCCGGCGGCAGCCGCGGCGCCCGGTTCAGCGCGGTTGCAGCACGGTCGGCACCGCCACCGGCGCCAGCTGCGGGTAGTCGCGGCTGAAATGCAGGCCGCGGCTTTCGTGCCGCGACTGGGCCGAGCGCACGATCAGGTCGGCGACCGTGACCAGGTTGCGCAGCTCCAGCAGGTCGCGCGTCACGTGGAAGGCGCTGTAGAACTCCTGGATCTCCTGCTGCAGCATCTTGATGCGGTGCGCCGCGCGGTCCAGCCGCTTGTTGGTGCGGACTATGCCGACGTAGTCCCACATGAAGCGGCGCAGCTCGTCCCAGTTGTGGGAGATCACCACCGATTCGTCGGCGTCGGTCACGCGGCTGTCGTCCCAGGCCGGCACTGCCGGTGGCGCCGCCATCGGCGTGGCCAGGATGTCGCTGGAGGAGGAGCGCGCGAACACCATGCATTCCACCAGCGAGTTGCTGGCCAGGCGGTTGGCGCCGTGCAGCCCGGTATAGGCGGTCTCGCCGATCGCATGCAGGCCCGGCACGTCGGTGCGGCCGGCGAGGTCGGTGTGGACGCCGCCGCAGGTGTAGTGCGCCGCCGGCACCACCGGGATCGGCTGGCGCGTGATGTCGATGCCCAGGTCGAGGCAACGCGCGTAGATGTTGGGGAAGTGCTCGCGCACGAACTCCGGCGGCTGGTGCGAGATGTCGAGCAGCACGCAGTCCAGCCCGTGCTTCTTCATCTCGAAGTCGATCGCGCGCGCCACCACGTCGCGCGGCGCCAGTTCCAGCCGCGGGTCGTGGTTGGGCATGAAGCGGGTGCCATCCGGCAGCAGCAGCCGGCCGCCCTCGCCGCGCACCGCCTCGGAGATCAGGAAGTTCTTGACGTGCGGGTGGTACAGGCAGGTCGGGTGGAACTGGATGAACTCCATGTTCGTCACCCGGCAGCCGGCCCGCCACGCCGCCGCGATGCCGTCGCCGGTGGCGGTGTCGGGATTGGTGGTGTACAGGTAGACCTTGCCGGCGCCGCCGGTCGCCAGGATGGTGTGCGGCGCGCGGTAGGTCTCGACCTGGTCGGTGCGCTCGTCCAGCGCGTAAAGGCCCAGGCAGCGGTTCGGCTGCTGCCCCAGCTTGCCGGCCATGATCAGGTCCACCAGCATGTGGTGCTCCAGCACCGTGATGTTGGGGGTCTGCTTCACCTTCTCGATCAGCGTCCGCTGCACGGCCGCGCCGGTGGCATCGGTCACGTGCACGATGCGGCGGGCGCTGTGGCCCCCTTCGCGCGTCAGGTGCAGGTGGCCGTCCTCCTCGGAGAAGGGCACGCCCAGCGCGCGCAGCCAGGCGATGCTCTCCGGCGCGTGCTCCACCACGAAGCGCGTGGCCGTCGGGTCCGACAGGCCGGCGCCGGCCACCAGCGTGTCGTCCACGTGGGCGTCGAAGCTGTCGCCGCGGTCCATCACGGCGGCGATGCCGCCCTGGGCCCAGCCGCTGGAGCCGTCGCTCATCGCGCGCTTGGTCAGCACCCCGACCTTGTGCGTGGGCGCCAGGTGGAGGGCGGCGGAGAGGCCGGCGAGGCCGCTGCCGACTATCAGGACGTCGAAATCGTGGGCGGTGGCTTGGGCCAAGGTGTCTTTCTCGAAGTCGTTGTCGTCAGGCGGCCTGGTAGGCCAGCCGGACATAGATGGGCGCGTAGGCCTCGGCCTGGGTCAGCTCGATCAGCGTTTCCTTGGCCAGCTCCAGGGTCGCGATGAAGGTGACGATCAGCGTCGGCACGCCCTTGGCCGGGTCGAACAGGTGTTCGAACTCGACGAACTTGCGGCCCTGCAGCAGCTTGAGCACTATGCTCATGTGCTCGCGCACCGAGAGTTCCGCGCGGCTGATCTTGTGGTGCTGGATCAGTTTCGCGCGGCGCAGGATGTCGCGCCAGGCTTCCTGCAGGTCGGCCACGTCGACGTCCGGAAAGCGCGGGTGCAGCGACTGCTCGATGTACACCTGGGCGCGCAGCACGTCGCGCCCGAGCTGCGGCATCTCGTTGAGGTGAAAGGCCGCGGCCTTCATCTGCTCGTATTCCAGCAAGCGGCGCACCAGCTCGGCCCGCGGATCCTCGGCTTCCTGGCCCTCCGCCGTCTTTCGCGGCGGCAGCAGCATGCGCGACTTGATCTCGATCAGCATCGCCGCCATCAGCAGGTATTCGGCGGCCAGCTCCAGGTTGCGCGTGCGGATCTCGTCGACGTAGACCAGGTACTGGCGCGTCACGGCGGCCATCGGGATGTCGAGGATGTTGAAGTTCTGCTTGCGGATCAGGTACAGCAGCAGGTCGAGCGGGCCTTCGAAGGCCTCCAGGAAGACCTCGAGCGCGTCCGGCGGGATGTAGAGATCCGCCGGCATCGCGAAAAGCGGCTCGCCATACAGCCGTGCCAGCGCGACCTGGTCGATCACCTCCGGCATGCCCGGGACACCCGCGGCGGGGGCCTCGGGCAACTGCGTTGCTTCGATGGAAGCGGCCATTCGTGGAATCTATTCGCCGCTGCCGTACACGTAGGCCTTCTGCGGCACGCCGGCGACTTTCCACTCGGCCTGGGCCTCGCGGTTCACGTGCTTGTCCCACAGCAGAGCGCGGCCGGC
>JAQGMU010000641.1 GCA_028292195.1 Ramlibacter sp.
ACCCGACCGCGATCTCCGTGGCCGTCTACACCAAGGAATAGTTCGCCGCTGCTCAGGCCTTCAGGTAATCCTGGCGTCCACCCAGCCAGCGCATGACGTGCTTGCGCGCCAGCTCGGGGTGGCGATCCAGCAGAATCGGGGCCAGCGCTTTCGCCCATTCGAGCAGGGCGGCGTCCAGCACCAGGTCGGCGAAGCGCAGCAGTGGCGCACCCGATTGGCGTGCACCGAGGAACTCGCCCGGCCCGCGAATCTCCAGGTCGCGTCGGGCGATCTCGAAGCCGTCGATGGTCTCCGCCATGGCCTTCAGCCGCGACCGCGCCGTCTCGCCCAGCCGGCCGTTGTCGCCGGCGGAATACAGAAGTACGCAGGCCGATGCCGCCGCGCCGCGCCCGACCCGGCCGCGCAGCTGGTGCAGCTGCGACAGGCCGAAGCGCTCGGCATGCTCGATCACCATCAGCGAGGCATTGGGCACGTCGACGCCGACCTCGATCACCGTGGTCGACACCAGCACGCCCATCTGGCCGCCGGTGAAGAGCGACATCACCGCCTTCTTCTCCGGCTGCGGCATGCGCGAATGCAGCAGCCCCACCATCACGCCCGGCAAGGCTTCGCTCAGGGCGACATGGGTTTCCGTGGCATTGGTCAGGTCCAGCGACTCGCTTTCCTCGATCAGCGGACAGACCCAGTAGACCTGCCGGCCGGCGGCCGCCTGGGCCCGGATCCGCTCGATGACTTCTTCGCGGCGGCTGTCCGATATCAGCTTGGTGACCACCGGCGTGCGGCCCGGCGGCAGTTCGTCGATCGTGGAGACATCGAGGTCCGCGTAGTAGCTCATGGCCAGCGTGCGCGGGATGGGTGTCGCCGACATCATCAGCATATGCGGCTCGTTGCCTTCGCCCGCGGTCTTGCCGCGCAGCGCGAGCCGCTGTTCGACGCCGAAGCGGTGCTGCTCGTCGATGACGGCCAGCCCCAGCGCCTTGAACTGCACCTGCTCCTGGATCACGGCATGGGTGCCGATCACCAGTGCGGCCTCGCCGCTGGCGACCAGTTCCAGCATCTCGACGCGTTCCTTCTTGCGCTGGCTGCCGGTGAGCCACGCGACGCGCTGGCCGCGCGGCGCCAGCAGCGGCTCCAGCCAGCCGATCAGCTTGCGGAAGTGCTGTTCGGCGAGGATTTCGGTCGGCGCCATCAGCGCGCACTGCCGGCCCGCGTCGATGGCGATGGCGGCGGCCAGCGCGGCCACCACCGTCTTGCCGGAACCGACGTCGCCCTGCAGCAGCCGGTTCATCGGCGTGGCGCGGGCCAGGCCCTGCGCGATCTCCTCGCTGACGCGGCGCTGGGCCGCCGTCAACTGGAACGGCAGCGCCGCCAGCAGCTGTTCGTGCAGTCCCCCGCGGCCCGGGACGAGGGGCGCGGCGCGCAGCTGTTCATGCTCGCGCCGGCTTTCCAGTTGCGACAGCTGCTGCGCCAGCAACTCCTCCGCCTTGAGGCGCTGCCAGGCCGGATGGCTGTGGTCCTCCAGCGCCGCCAGCGAGACGTCGGGCGTGGGATGGTGCAGGAACTGCAAGGCCTGCAGCAGGGTCCAGGTGGTGGCGCGCGCCGGGGCCGGCGGCGCATCCGGCGGCAGCGTCTCCGAAAGATCGGCCCGTGCCAGGCCGGACTGCACCGCCTTGCGCAGGTAGGCCTGCGGCAGCGCGGCCACGGTGGAATAGACGGGAGTCAGGGCTTCGGGCAACTCGCCGCCGGCGGGCTTGTACGTCGGGTGCATCATCCCCCAGCCGGCGAAGCCGCCTTTCAGTTCGCCGCGGATGCGCAGCCGCGTGCCCACCGCCAGCGCCTTCTGCTGCGACGGATAGAAGCTGAAGAAGCGCAACTGGCAGGTATCGGTGCCGTCATCCACCGTGACCACCAGTTGGCGGCGCCCGCGGAACTGCACCTGGCTGTCGGTCACCGTCGCCTCGATCTGCGCCGTTTCGCCTTCACGGCAATCCCGCAGCTTGACGATGCGGGTTTCATCCTCATAACGCAGGGGCAGGTGCAGCGCCAGGTCGACGTCGCGCCCGAGCCCGAGCTTGATCAGGGCTTTCTGTGGTTCCGACAGCGCCTTGGTTTCCGCCATGGGACAATTCTGCCCTGCTCTTCAACAAACCTTGGAGCGGGTCCGTCCGGCCCCCAAGCGACATGCGCCAATTCACCCTGGGCGATTTCGATTTCGCCCTGCCGCCAGAACTCATCGCCCAGCACCCTGCCGCCGAAAGAAGCGGCTCGCGCCTGCTCGATGGCACCGGCGACCTTCCCGTCGACCGCGGCTTCCGCGACTTCCCCGGCCTGCTGCGGGCCGGCGACCTGCTGGTCTTCAACGACACCCAGGTGCTGAAGGCCCGCCTGTTCGGCGAGAAGCCCACCGGAGGCAAGCTGGAGTTGCTGGTCGAACGCGTGCTGACCGGCAATGAAGTCGTGGCCCACATGAAGGTGAGCAAGAAGCCGCCCGTGGGCACGGAGCTGCGGATGGACGGCGGCTTCAGCGCCACCCTGCTCGGGCGCTGGCCGCAGGAAGACGGGCCGCTGTTCCGCTTTGCCTTCAGCAGCGAGCCGCACGCGCTGATGCTGCAGCACGGGCATGTGCCGCTGCCGCCCTACATCACGCACACCGACACGGCGGAAGATGCGCAGCGTTACCAGACCGTGTTCGCGAAGCACCCGGGCGCCATCGCGGCGCCGACCGCTGCCCTGCACTTCGACGAGGGCGTGCTCGCCGGCCTGGAAGCGCGCGGCGTGCGGCGCGCCAGCGTCACGCTGCACGTCGGCGCCGGCACCTTCCAGCCGGTAAAGACCGAGAACCTGGCCGAGCACCGCATGCACAGCGAGTGGTACGAAGTGCCGGAAGCGACGCAACAGGCGATCGCCGACCTGCGCGCGCGCGGCGGCCGGCTGGTCGCGGTGGGCACGACCACCGTGCGCACGCTCGAATCCTGGGCCGCCACCGGCCGGTCCCGCGGCGACACCGACATCTTCATCACGCCGGGCTTCCAGTTCCGCCAGGTCGACCTGCTGCTGACCAACTTCCACCTGCCCAAGTCGACCCTGCTGATGCTGGTGAGCGCCTTCACCGGCTACGCGCACATGATGGCGCTGTACCGGCACGCGGTGGAACACCACTACCGCTTCTTCAGTTATGGCGACGCGATGCTGCTCGCGCGCCGCCCCGCCTCCGACTAAAGACCATGCTCCAGTTCGAACTTCTCGCCACCGAAGGCCATGCGCGCCGCGGCCGGCTCACCCTCAACCACGGCGTGGTGGAGACGCCGATCTTCATGCCCGTGGGCACCTACGGCACGGTCAAGGGCGTGATGCCGCGCTCGCTCGAAGAGATGGGCGCGCAGATCATCCTGGGCAACACCTTCCACCTGTGGATGCGGCCCGGCCTCGACGTGGTCAAGCAGTTCGGCGGCCTGCACCGCTTCGAGCAGTGGGGCAAGCCGATCCTGACGGACAGCGGCGGCTTCCAGGTCTGGAGCCTGGGCGAGATGCGCAAGATCAGCGAGGAGGGCGTCAGGTTCGCCTCGCCGGTCAACGGCGACAAGCTGTTCCTCACGCCCGAGATCTCGATGCAGATCCAGACGGTGCTGAACTCCGACATCGTCATGCAGTTCGACGAGTGCACGCCCTACGACATCAAGGGCCACGTCACCACCGAAGCGGAAGCCCGCGTCTCGATGGAACTGTCGCGCCGCTGGGCGCTGCGCTGCAAGGAGGAGTTCGCCCGGCTGCAGAACCCGAATGCGCTGTTCGGCATCGTGCAGGGTGGCATGTTCGAGCACCTGCGCGAGGAATCGCTGGCGGCGCTGGTGGAGATGGACTTCCCCGGCTACGCGGTCGGCGGCGTCAGCGTCGGTGAGCCGAAGGAGGAAATGCTGCGCATCATGGCGCACACGCCGCATCGGCTGCCGGCCGGCAAGCCGCGCTACCTGATGGGCGTCGGCACGCCGGAGGACCTGGTGGAAGGCGTGGCACAGGGCGTCGACATGTTCGACTGCGTCATGCCCACGCGCAATGCGCGCAACGGCCACATGTTCACCCGCTTCGGCGACTTGAAGATCCGCAACGCCAGGCACCGCAGCGACGAACGCCCGCTGGACGAGACCTGCAGTTGCTACACCTGCCGCGGCACCACCCGGCCCGACGGCAGCACCAGCGGCGGCTTCTCGCGGGCCTATATGCACCACCTGGAGCGCTGCGGCGAGATGCTTGCGCCCATGTTGGCCACCATCCACAACCTGCATTACTACCTGAACCTGATGCGGGAGGTGCGGGAGGCGCTGGAGCAGGGGTGCTTTGCGGCATTCGTGCAGCAGTTCCAGCAGGATCGCGCGCGCGGCGTCTAGGGCCCGCCGCGTTCCGGACCGTTGGTCGGAGCGCATTGACGCGACTACGGTCGAGGTATGTACTGTTCTCAGGCCGCCAGACTCCTGGAGCCCAGGAGTTGTACATGAACATCTCGGTTTGCCGCGGCCTGCGGTGCCTGCGCCCGCTTGCCTGCGTGGCGTCGTTCCTCATTCTTTCCGCCTGCGGCGGCAGCGACGACGACGTGGCCGCGGCCCCGCCCCAGTCGACCCTCATCAGTGGCAGCGCGGCGGCCGGGGCCCCGATCATCGGCACGGTCACCATCAAGGACAGCAGCCCCTCGCCCTTGACCCGGGTGGCCACCATCGCCGCCGATGGCCGCTACCAGGTCGACGTGGCCGGCCTCACGGCGCCGTTCATGCTGCGCGCCGACGGCAAGGTCGGCGGGCGCAACTACTCGCTTTATTCTGCAGCTGCCGCGGCCGACGTCGGCGGCACCATCAACGTCACCCCGCTGACGGACCTGATCGTGGCCAATGTCGCCGGGCAGATCGCCGCCAACGTCTACGCAGCCGGCAACTTCTCCTCCTTCACGCCGGCCCAGCTCGACGCCGCCGCCGCCGTGTTGCGCCAGCGTCTGCAACCCATCCTCAGTGCGGTGGGGGTCGCCGGCTCCATCGACCTGTTGCGGGCGTCCTTCGCCACCGACCACACCGGCCTGGACGCGGCGCTCGATGCGCTGCGGGTGACGGTGGACCCGGCGACGGCGCGCGCCACCATCACCAACCTGATCGACAACCAGCAGATCGTCGACGACCTGGCCAGCCGCACCGACACCACGGTGCTGCCGGCCACCAGCGTGGGGCCGGCCATCACGGAATTCCAGCAGATCGTCGCCGCGTTCGATGCCTTCAGCGGGCAGTTCGCCACGGCGATGCCGGCAGCCAGCAACGCCGCGCTCAATGCGGCGCTGACCGACGACTTCCTGCTGGACGGCCAGAATCGCGCGGCCTTCCTGTCCGAGGTCACCTCGCAGAACCAGGTCGGCCTGCGCTTGACCGTCACCTCGCTGCTGCCGGGCTCGATGCTGCCCGCGCAGGCACCCACTTCCGCCGTCGTCGAGGTCGTCGTGACGCCGCCGGGGCAGGCCGCCTTCAACCTGGAGTTCACCGTGAAGAAGGTCGGCGGCGTCTGGCGCATTGCCGGCAATGGCCGCATCGCGGCCGCCGGGGTCGTCACCTTCGCGCGCCTGCAGGACGTGTTCGTCGGCAACCAGTTCCGGCCCAACACGATAGACAGCGGCCTCACCTTCGAGATCAAGGATGACGGTGGCGTCGGTATCAGCTATGCCGTGGTCACGGGCAAGGGCCTGCCGGCCGGCGGCGTCCTCTACGTCAACTACACCAGGGGCGATTCGTTCGGCGCCGCGTCCGGCCCCTACAACGGTGAATCCACGCCCAAGCTGTTCAGCAATGGCCACAACCAGATCCCGCTTTCCGACGCCGTCATCGTCAGCCTGTCGGACACCGAGTCCTACAGCATCGAGCTGTGGAAAGACAACGGGACGCCCGCCAACCTCGCCGACGACGTGAAGCTCGCCACCTACTCCAGCGCCCTCGTCAAGCGGCCCTACCGGGTGGCGGACCTGAGCGTGGCGTCATTCGCCACCGTCACGGCGCCGACCAAGCCACAGCTGCTGGCGTTTTCGCAGAACGGCGGCAGCATCGGCGTCACGTGGACCTTGCCTGCCGGCCTGGCAAGCCGCGAAGTGCACTTCTTCCGCAGCGGCAGCCTGGGCGGCTTCGACTCGCTCAGTGTCGACGCGGCGGCCACGGCCACGACGGCCACGCTGTCCATCGCGGCGCCGGCGGCCGGCTTCGGCACGGTGCAGGGAACGGGCATCAACCTGTTCGCCGCCGACGCCTTCGGGCGGGAACTGGTGACGATCTACAACGCCAACTGAGGCCAGGGTGAGTCAGAGATCTGGCCAGCCCTGATACGCGAACACGTCGGCCCGCGCGGCCGATTCAGCCGGCCAGCAGCTGCGCCACCCGCTGCTGCAGCTGCTGCGGTTCGGCCTGCGCCGCCGGCACCGGCGCGCCGACATTCAGCCCGACCCGGTTGAACAGCCCGCGCCGGAACGGCTTCGCCATCGCCGTGCCCTGCTCGATGCGGCTGAAGAACGAACCCCACAGGTTGGTCAGCGCCATCGGCACCACCGGCGGCTGCAGGCCGTCGGCGGCGGCGCGCTCCAGCACCTTCATCACGCCGCCCTTGAACGGCTGCAGCTGGCCGTCGCGGGTGATGGCGCCTTCCGGGAAGATCGCCAGCAGGTCGCCGTCGCGCAGCACCTGCGCGGCCCGTTCGAAGGCGGCGGCGTAGGTCGCCGGGTCGTCCTTCTGCGAGGCGATCGGGATCGCCTTGGCCAGGCGGAAGATCCGGCCCAGCACCGGCACCTGGAAGATGCGGTGGTCCATCACGAAGTAGATGGGCCGCGGGCTCGCCGCCATCAGCAGCACCGCGTCGACGAAGCTCACGTGGTTGCACACCAGCACCGCCGGGCCTTCCACCGGGATGTGGTCGTCGCCGCGCACGTCGAAGCGGTAGACGATGCGCGACAGCACCCAGGCGACGCAGCGCAGGAAGTACTCCGGCACCAGCAGGAAGATGTAGCTTGCCACCACCGCGTTGGCGAGGCCGGTGAACAGGAAGATCTGCGGGATGGTGAAGCCGGCCTTCAGCAGCGCGCCGGCGATCACGGCGCTGGCGATCATGAACAGCGCATTGAGAATGTTGTTGGCGGCGATGATGCGGGCCCGGTGCGTCGCCCGCGCCCGCAGCTGGATCAACGCGTACATCGGCACCGAGTACAGGCCGGCGAACAGCGACAGCAGCGCCAGGTCCGCCATCACGCGCCAGTGCGCGGCGATGCCGAGGAAGGTGCCCAGCCCCATCTCCGCTGCGGGCGGCAGCGATCGCGAAGCGAAATAGAGGTCGACCGCGAACACCGTCATGCCGATCGCGCCCAGCGGCACCAGCCCGATCTCCACGTGCCGCCGCGACAGCAGCTCGCACAGCAGCGAGCCGGTGCCGATGCCGACCGAGAACACCACCAGCAGCAGCGAAGCGACCTGGGCGTTGCCGTGCAGCACCTCCTTGGCGAAGGACGGGAACTGGCTCAGGAACACGGCGCCGAAGAACCACATCCAGCTGATGCCAAGCAGCGAGCGGAACACCACCACGTTGCCGTGCGCCAGCTTCAGGTTGCGCCAGGTTTCGGAAAACAGGTTCCAGTTGATCCTGAGCCCGGGATCGCTGGCCGGTGACGGCGGAATGGCCTGCGCCACCAGCCGGCCGACGATGGCCAGCGCGATGCAGGCGAAGCCGACGATCTGCGGGCCGACGCCGGGAATGTCCACCAGCAGGCCGCCCGCCACCTGCCCGAGCAGGATGGCGACGAAGGTGCCCATCTCCACCATGCCGTTGCCGCCGGTGAGCTCGCGCTCGCCCAGGTGCTGCGGCAGGTAGGCGAACTTGACCGGGCCGAACAGCGTGGAGTGCAGGCCCATGAGGAAGGTGCAGGCCAGCAGCGCCGTCACGTTGGCGCTGAAGAAGCCCCAGGCCGCCAGCACCATGATGGCGATCTCCAGCCACTTCACGAACAGGATCAGGCTGCGCTTGTCGTACTTGTCGGCCAGCTGCCCGCTGGTGGCGGAGAACAAGAGGAAGGGCAGGATGAACAGCGCGCCGATCACCAGTCCCGCCAGCGAAGGCGGCATCCACTCCACCTGCAGCCGGTAGGTGACCAGCACCGTGAAGGCGAACTTGAACAGGTTGTCGTTGGCGGCGCCCGCGAACTGCGTCCAGAAGAAGGGCGCGAAGTGGCGCTGGCGCAGCAGCGCGAACTGGTTGGGGTGCGCATCGGCAGCATCCGGCGGCGCGGCGTCGGCAACGGCGGTGGTCATCAAGTCTCCTCCTCGGGCGATTGTGGGCGAGGTCTTCAGTGTGCGCACCTCCCGCTTGCCTACGGCTGGAATCAGGCAACATTGCCGTTGCCCAGGCCCCACGGTATCGCTATCCTGTACTTCCATGAGCACCACGGCCGACCTCGTCTCCGCCCTGAAGAAGGAACTGAAAGCGGCGCAAATGACCTACGCCGACCTCGCCGAAGGCCTGGGCATGGCCGAATCGAGCGTCAAGCGCATGCTGGCCAAGGGCGACATGGCGCTGTCCCGCATCGACGCCATCTGCCGCGTGCTCAAGCTCGATTTCGCCGAACTGGCGCGCCGCGTCGCCGACGCCCAGCCGCTGCTGAAGGAGATGACGCAGGACCAGGAGAAGGCCGTGGTGGCCGACAAGAAGCTGCTGCTGTGCGCGATCTGCGTCCTGAGCCAGTGGACGCTGGACCAGGTGACGCACGAATACCGCCTGAGCGAGGCGGAGTGCATCAAGTACTTCGCCCAGCTCGATCGCATCGGCATCATCGAGCTGCGGCCCTTGAACCGCTACCGCCTGAAGCTGGCCAAGACTTTCCGCTGGCGGCCGCACGGGCCGGTGATGAACTACTTCCGCGACAACGCCGTGCTGGACTACTTCGGCGGCGGCTTCGACGGCCACGCCGAGGGCCTGCTGCTGGTCCACGGCTCGGTCAGCCGCGCCATCGCGCCGTCTTTCCTGGACCGCCTGCAGCGGGTGGCGCAGGACTTCGCGCAGCAGCACCAGGCCGACCAGAAGCTGGCGGGCAAGGAGCGCGAGGGCTACACGCTGCTGCTGGGAATGCGCAGCTGGGAGTTCGAGGCGTTCACGCAGCTGCGGCGCTGACCCCATAATCGCCCTTGTTGCACGTGATTCCAGGTTCGATGAAGTTATTGCTTGTTGACGACCACGCCCTGTTCCGCGAGGGCCTCTCGCTGCTCATCGCGCATCATTTCCAGGAAGTGCAGGTGCTGCAGGCCGAACGCCTCACCCAGGCGATCGCGATGGTGAAGCAGCATGTCGACCTCGACGTCGTCCTGCTCGATCTCGCCTTGCCGGACAGCCAGGGCCTGGAGGCCTTGCCCCGGCTGCACGAGGCGATGCCGAACGCGCGCGTCGTGGTCCTGTCGGCGGACGACTCGGCCAGCACCGTGCGCGGCGCGATCGAGAGCGGGGCCGCCGGCTTCATCCCCAAGACGGCGCAGGGCAGCACCTTGCGCGCCGCGCTGGACGTGGTGCTGGGCGGCGGCGTCTACCTGCCCGGCAGCCCGATCGCCCCGGCGCCGGCCGGCACGCCGGAGCGCGCGCCGGACCTCTCGCCGCGCCAGTTCGAAGTGCTGCACCTGTTGATCCGCGGCGCGTCCAACAAGCACATCTGCCGCGAACTCTCGATGGCCGAGTCCACGGTCAAGACGCACCTGCAGGCCATCTTCCGGCGGCTCGAGGTCAGCAACCGCACGCAGGCCGTGTTCGCGGCCGCGCGCTTGGGACTGCGCCATGCGCGGCCTGATTCGGGAGCCTAGGCGGCCGCCATCCCGGCCGCCCTGATGGCCGACAGCAGTTCCTCGGTGCGAAACGGCTTGTGCAGCACCGGCAGTCCACCCCCGGCCAGGGTGGCGATCACCTGCGGCGAAGTGTCGCCGGTGACCACCAGCGCCGGCACGCTGCCCAGGTGCAAGCGCACCATCTGCACTACCTGGGCTGCCCCGCCGGCGGCCAGCCGGTTGTCGGTGACCACGAGGTCGGCCGCGACCAGGTCCCGCGCCACCAGGGCCTGCCGCAGGCTCGGGATGCCATCGAATTCGCTGACTTCCGCGCCCCACTGCAAGATGCGCAACCGCAGGGCTTCGCGCACCGCGGGATCGTCTTCAACGACGATGACCTGCCAGCCGGCCAGCGGCTGGCGGGCAGCTGCCGCCGCCGGCGCAGCGACCTGCGGCAGATGTGCTGCCGGCAGCTCCAGCGAAAAGCAGCTGCCGCGGCCGGGCCGCGAGCGCAGGGTCAGGTCGCAATCCAGCACGCGTGTGCAGCGCTTGACGATCGACAGGCCCAGTCCCAGGCCACGGGCCCGTTCGCGCGCCGGGTTGTCCAGTTTCACGAACTCCTCGAACACCGCCGCCTGCTGCTCGGGCGCGATACCGTAGCCGGTGTCCCAGACCTGCAGCAGCACGCGTTCGCCCGCGCGCTTGCGGGCCGTGACGAGAACGCCGCCGCGGTTGCTGTGGCGCAGGCCGTTGCTGACCAGGTTGCGCAGGATCTGCTCCAGCAACACGGGATCGGTGCGCACGGCCAGCCGCGTGGGACGCCACCGCAGTTGCCGGCCCTGGTCCTGCGCCAGCGCGCGCTCGTGCGCGGCGACGGCGTCGAACAGCGGCTGCAGCGCCACGTGCTCGATGCGGGGCTTGACCGTGCCGGATTCGAGCCGCGAGAGGTCAAGCAGGCCCTTGAGCAGGGCCTCGAGCGAGGCCACGGCCTCGTCGATGCGGTCGATCATCGCCAGGGGTGCGCTCGCCGGGCTGCGCTCGCGCAGCAGGCCTACCAGCAGGCCAATGGCTGCCACCGGCTGCCGGAGGTCGTGGCTGGCGGCCGCCAGGAACCGCGACTTCGCCGCCATGGCTGTCTGCAACTCGTGCGTGCGCTCGTCCACCCGCCGCTCAAGGTCGACGTTGAGGCGTTCCACGTCACGCAGGGCCGTCATCAATCGCGCCACGAGGCTCCACACGATGCACACCAGCATCAACACGCCGGTGTAGTGCGAGATGTAGTAGCCGTCGTACGGAAGCTTGCTGCTCAGGAGCAGGCCATCGCGCAGCGACAGCACGACGAAGGTGATCGTCGAGGCGGCCATCAAGGCCGACTCGACACTGCGTTCGCGCCAGCCTTTGCGCAGCAGCAGGCCGACGAGCAGCACATACAGCAGAGTCCCCGGGGCGGCCATGACCGCCATGGCCCACTCGATGCTGGAGGCCGCGCCGCTGGCGAGGACCAGCGTGTTACCGACGGCGTAGGCCCACAGGGCGCGTTCCACCCAGCGCCAGCGCAGGCCGCAGAAGCGCAGCACGAACAGGCCGAACAGGGCGTTGAACCAGGTGTGCCCCAGGAACACCAGCACGGCCCATTGGTCCAGCGACAGCGGCAGCGCGTCGAGGAACAGGTTGCTGTTGCGCGCCGCCCAGACCAGGATGGCCAGCCCGAAGTACAGGTACATCGCGTCGCGCCGCCGCGTGGCCCACCACATCATCAGCATCAGCAGGCCGGCGACCGCGGACACCGCGCTGGACACCATCGCGCCGTCGTGCTGCCAGAACTGGCGCGAGCGGGCCGCCGGCGCCAGCTCGCCGACGCTGGCGAGGTGAATCTGCGACAGGCCCGCGCGGTAGCGCGCGGGGCCCGACACCTGCACCTGGAGTTCATTGCCCGATGGGCGCAGGAGCGCGACCGGCAGGTCCAGCAGCAAGGGCGCGTTCCAGCTGCGCGTGGTGCCGTCGGCGGCGGGCTGGCCGTCCCACAGCATGGATCCATTGAGCAGCACGCGGCCGTTCGTGGCCAGGCGCGGTATGAGCACCGCGGGCGCGTCGATGCCGCGCGGGTCGAAGGCAACGCGGTACCACACGCTGCTGGATCCTTGCGGGCGGGTTTGCTTCCAGTTGTCGGGGAGCGTCACGGGCTGCCATTCGGCGGCCGCATCGGCCAGGGCATCAGTGGCGCTCGGCGCGACGAAAGCCAGGGCCTGCGTCAAGCGTTGGCCGGGCCAGCGCTGCGTGTCCTGCGTGAGCCATTGCGCCCACGCCAACGAGAGCGCCAGCATCACCGCGCAGACCAGGGGCAGCAGGGCCGTCCGCCAGCGGGCGCCGGGGCGCGGGTTCGAGGATTGCATGCGGTCGAGGATAAATGAGAGAGGCGGCACGACGGCCGCCCCCAAGCCTCGCTCGCTCCCGGCGTTCAGGGCTGGTTGATCGATACCGACACGAAGTGCCGGGTCGGAACCGAGCTGACGGCCAGCACCAGGCCTCCCAGCGGAAGGTGAATCACGCCGTTGCACGAGAACGCGCCGCCGGTGGAGCTCGTGCAGCCGTTGGTGGCGCGGTAGCGCGTGCCCGGGAAAGGCGCGTTGAAGGCCAGCGTGTCGAAATGCTTGTCGGAGGCGAACTGGCGGGTGACCGTTGCGGCCGCCGTGTCGACCGCGGTGACCGTGTTCGTCTCGGTGGTGACCGCGCTGACGCCGCTGGCGCTCACGGTGAACTGCCAGAAAGGCGTCGATGACCCCACCGCCGGCAGCGGCAGCGTCACCTGCTGGGCGAGCACGGTGACACCGCCCCCGGCGTCCTGCGCGAGCAGGATGGTCCGGCCGGCGGCGTTGCGGAATGCATATACGCGATTCTGCGAAACCCCTCCCTCCATGTAGTCGAAGCCGCCGGCGGCATTGGCGACCAGGGCTCCCTTGCTCTGCGTGTCCTCCACACACTGGCCGTAGCCCTTCGGGCAATTCACCGAGAGGCCGTTCTGGCCGCTGGCGGCGAAGACCGTGGTGCCGAAGTCACCGATCTGCGTATCGAACGTGGGCGAGTACTGGACCCGGTCATAGGTCCCGGCCAGGGCGGAGACGTCGAGCACCTGCTCGGGGATGGCAACGGCAGCCACGCCGGTCGCGCCAGTGCCTTGCAGCATCACGGCGATGCCGGACGGCGCCACCAGCACGCGCGTGGCCGCGGTGTCGTTGAGCGTGTAGTCGCAGCTGGCGTTGCGGCTCAGCGTGTATTTCGTGCCGCCCAGGGTGGCGGTCATGGCCTTGGCATCGACCTGCGCCACGCCATTCGAGCCGTCGGTGAAGTCCAGCACGCGCAGCGCGCCGGTCTTCAGGCCCGAGCAGTCCGAGCTCGCTCGCGCCAGGACCGTGGACAAGGTCCCCGCGCTGGTCTTGCTGCCGGCCGCGCCGGTGTTCGCGACGACCGTCGTGACTTCGGAAAGGGTGCTGCCGGCAGCGGCGATGGTCGCCTGCAGCTGGTCGAGCACGCCGTCATAGCCCGTGTGGCTGCCGGCGGTGAGGGCGCCCGACACGATGTCCCCAACGGCCGACGTGTCGACGCCGGAGGCCGTCAGCGTCTGCAACAGCGCGGTTTGCGCCGCGGCGACGTCCGCGGTGGCGATGGTCCCGCCGGCGACGAAGCTGTCGACATAGGCCGCGGGGCTGCCACCGGCCAGGCGGGCGACGAGCAGTTCGCTCAGCGGCGTGATGTTGGCCGTCGTGGTCGCGCCGCCGGTGCCGGCGGCGACCGAATGCAGCTCGAAGGCTCCATCACTGCTCCTTGCGGTCAGGACACAGGGGAGCGATCCGCCCACGATGCTCACCGTATAGGCGCCGTTGGCATTCGCGGTGGCGGCGGCGTTGCCGGCCGCGCACTTGAGGCGGATGGCGGCACCGGCCATGGGGGCGCCGGTCGCCGCCGTGCCGGAGACGTTGAGCGCGGCGGGTGCCGGCGCCGGGGGCGGCGCCGCCGCCGCAGGAGTGCCCGAGTCGCCG
>JAQGMU010000003.1 GCA_028292195.1 Ramlibacter sp.
GGCGCAGCGTCATCTCGATGTGCTCGCGCCGCGGCATGTGCGTGCCGGTCACCGGGTCCACGTACACCGCCTCCAGCCCGAAGCGGCAGGCCTGGAAGCGGTTGTAGGTGTAGACCATGTAGTCGTCCTCTTGCGGCATGAAGGGCTGGTCCTGCAGGAACCACGACGCCAGCGACTGCACGAAGCCGGAGAGGGCGGCGGCCCGTTCCACCGTCAGCGGCGTGTCGAACACGCGGATCTCGATGGTGCCGTACTCCGGCTTGGGCCGGATGTCCCAGTAGAAGTCCTTCATGCTCTTGATCACGCCGGTGCGGGTGGTCTTGGCGAAGAAGTGCGCGAACTCGTCCCAGCTCAGGGTGAAAGGCGCGCGGCCCGACATCGGGAAGGCGAACACCGAATTCAGGCGGGCCGAGTCGAACTGCGTGTCCTGCCCCTGGACGAAGGGCGAACTGGCGGACAGCGCGATGAAGTGCGGGATGTAGCGCGACATCCGGTGCAGCATCAGGAGCGCGCTGTCGGCGTCCGGGCAGCCGACGTGCACGTGCTGGCCGAAGATGGTGAACTGCTTGGACAGGTAGCCGTACAGCTCCGACAGCTGGCGGAAGCGCGGCCGGTCGTAGATGCGCTGCTCGTGCCATTGCTGGAACGGATGGGTGCCGCCGCCGACGCAGGCGATGTTGAGCTTGTCGGCGCAGCGCACCAGCGCATCGCGGATCTGCGACAGCTGGCCCAGCACCTCGCTGCTGGAATGGCAGACGCCGGTGGAGATCTCGATCATGCTGGAGGTCATCTCCGGCACCACCGCGCCCGGCAGCGGGATCTTCGCCATCAGCCGCAGCATCTCGTCGGAGTAGGGCGCCAGGTCGTAGTCGTGGGTGTTGACCAGCTGCAGTTCCAGCTCCACGCCCAGCGACAGCGCGGCCGACTGCTGGAACGGCTCCAGCACCGGTGGCGGTTCGGGCGGCAGCGAATGCTGCAGCACCGGCTCGACGCGTTCATCCACGCTGCTCTCCCGCCTGCCAGCTGGTTTCCTGCGGGCCGGTGGGCCGGTGGCCCTCGCCGCTGCGGTAGATCGCGAAGGTGGCGATCACCGCGCCCAGGATCTCCATCAGCAGGATGGCGGGCAGCGCAATGCTGGCCACGCGCGGCCCGAGCGAGAGCGAGGCGGCGACGAACTGCGACACCAGCAGCAACGCGATCGACGACATCGGCGCCATCTCGCAGCCGGTCCAGAACGCCTGGCGCCAGCTGGTGCCGCTGCCGAAGTTGGCCAGCGAGATGCCGGCGATCTTGGCGGCGCCGCGCGCCAGCACCAGCGCCGCCACCAGGCCGGCAACCGCCGGGTTCCAGTTGGCCTTGGCGGCCACCACGGAGACCAGCACGAACATCAGCATCGTCAGCAGCGTGGTGGCCGTGCCCAGCTGGCGCGACCAGGCCCAGGGCCGTGGGTGCAACTGCTTGAGCAGCAGCCCGGCCAGCAGCGCCGCCAGCGGCGCCGAGCCGCCGAAGTGGGCCGCCAGCGCCGTGCCGGCGGCGATCAGCGCGATGAACAGGATGGAGGTGTTTTCGCTGGTCGGGCTCATCACCCGCAGCGCCGAGCGCAGCGCCAGCGCCAGCACGGCGCCGACCACGATCGAGATGCCGAGCACCACCGCCACCGGGTAGAGCGTGGCCTGCAGCTCGCCTTCCACGCCCCGGTGCAGCATGCCCACGCGGGCGCTCACCAGGGTCATCGCATAGAAGGTGCTGAGCGTCGCCAGCACCATGGCCCGCTCGGTCACCGGTCCGGCGGCGCGCGTGTCCATCATCACCCGGCTCAGCACCGCCGGCGATGCCGCCACGGCGATCAGGGCCACCGCCTCGGCGACGTTGGCGCGCACGTCCAGCCAGCGCAGCACGTAGTAGACGGCCACGGCGGTCAGCACCGACTCCAGCACGCTTTGCAGCAGCACCATCGGGTTGTGGCGGAACCAGCGCAGCGCGATGCGGCCGCCCGATTCGAACAGCACCACCGACACGCCCAGCTCCAGCAGGAACAGCGCCACGCCCTGCAGCGGCCAGGCCGCGCCGGAGAAGCCGGCCAGGCCGGCGAGCGTGCCGACGATGGAATAGCCCACCACCTTGGGCAGGCCAGTGTGGCGCTGCAACAGGTGGCCGGCGGCGGCGGCCATCGCCAGCAGCAGCGACCATTGAACGGTGGGCAGGCCGGCCGAGGGCCGCACCCACTCGGCCCAGATGGCCATCACTTCATCCATGGAAGCGCCGCGCCGCGATCAATGCAGCACGCGGCGGCTGCCGTCGTCGAGCACGAACAGGGCAATCTCCACCTCGAAGCGCTCGCCGTCCTCGGCCACGCAGAAATAGCTGCCCTGCATGGTGCCGCTGGGCGTGCGCAGCCGGCAGCCGCTGGTGTATTCGAACGATTCGCCGGGTTTCAGCAGCGGCTGCTGGCCGATCACGCCGAGTCCCTTGATTTCCTCGATCTCGCCGAGTTCGTTGGTGATGATCCAGTGCCGCGAGACGAGCTGGGCGGGCACCTCGCCGGTGTTGCTGATGGTGATGGTGTATGCGAAGGAGTACAGGCCCTGGGCCGGCGCCGATTGCTCGGGCAGGTACTGGGGCTGCACTTCGACGCTGAGCGCGTACTTGGCCATGGGGGGCAATGCTACTACCCGGCGCTGCCGCGATTCCTGGTGGGCGACAATTGCGGCATGAGCACGCGCCCGACCTACCGCATCGCCCCGTCCATCCTCTCGGCCGATTTCGCCCGCCTGGGCGAGGAAGTCCGCGCCGTCATCGCGGCCGGCGCCGACTGGATCCACTTCGACGTGATGGACAACCATTACGTGCCCAACCTCACCTTCGGCCCGATGATCTGCTCGGCGCTGAAGCCGCACGCGAAGACGGCGGACGGCAAGCCGGTGCCGATCGACGTCCACCTGATGGTGCGGCCCGTGGACGCCCTGGCCCAGGCCTTCGCCGAGGCCGGCGCCGACTACATCAGCTTCCACCCGGACGCGTCCACCCACGTCCACCGCAGCGTGCAGGCGATCAAGGCCAAGGGCTGCAAGGCCGGCCTGGTGTTCAACCCGGCAGCGCCGCTGGACGTGCTGGACTGGGTGATCGAGGACATCGACCTGGTCCTCATCATGAGCGTCAACCCGGGCTTCGGCGGCCAGGGCTTCATCGACTCGGCGCTGCGCAAGATCGAGCAGGCGCGCAAGCGCATCGATGCGAGCGGCCGCGACATCCGGCTGGAAGTCGACGGCGGCATCAAGGGCGACAACATCGCCCGCGTGGCGGCCGCCGGCGCCGACACCTTCGTGGCCGGCAGCGCCATCTTCAGCAAGCCCGACTACAAGGGCGTCATAGCCGGCATGCGGGCGCAGTTGCGCGGCTAGTTCTTCGCGCCCTTGACCTTGTCGTAGGTCGCGTCCAGCACCGGCCCCTTGTCGGTGTCCTGCTGCCCCTTGCGCAGATCGTCGTGCGCGATCCTGCCCACCTTCTGCTGGCTGGCCACCGCCGGAGCCTGGCTGTCGGCCGATTCGTCGTGCTCGTTCGGAGTGCGCGGCTTCGCGGCCTGGCGCTCGCCCTGGGACGAAACGGTGTCGCCGCGCGACGATTCGGCGCCGTCCGGGCTGCGTGGATTCTGGGTTTTCTGCATGCCTGCATGGTGGTCCATGGCCGAGCCGCGGCCGGTAGGACGGCAGCGTCGCGTCGTACGCCGAACCCGCGTGCGGCTGTAGTACGACTCCTACGCGGTGTGGCGGTTTCGCCCCACAAATGTGCCCGCTGAAGGGCTACGGTCCCTGCGGATGAGGCGCGGTTCAATGCGGGACCGAAGTGCATTGCCGAAGGAGAAGCGGATGGAAATCGCCCCAGTCATTCCGGAGTGGTTGACGTGGTTCACCGCCGCCGGCGTTGCTGCGTTGGCGCTGGCCGCGCTGGTCCGCGGCTTCGAAGCACTGCTCGATCTCGACCTCGGCTGACCGCCCGGTCCGCTTTCCCCTCTTGTCTCCCGCGCCGCCGGCGCCCCTGCCCCAATTACCCTGGAGTGTTAACCCATGGCCTCGTCCCGCACGGAGGGCTCGCGCAAATCCAAGGTTGGAGACGCCGTCACCAACCGACAAAAACAACTGGAAGCCTCCTCACAGGGACTCGAGAACCTGCTCACCACCAACCAGGGCGTGGTGCTGCCCGACAACCACAATTCCCTCAAGGCCGGCGTGCGCGGGCCCAGCCTGCTGGAAGACTTCATCCTGCGGGAGAAGATCACCCACTTCGACCATGAGCGCATCCCCGAACGCGTGGTGCACGCGCGCGGCGCGGCGGCCCACGTCTACTTCGAGCTGACCAGGCCGCTGGTGGAATACAGCAAGGCCGACTTCCTGCAGGAGGTCGGCAGCCGCACGCCGGTGTTCGTGCGCTTCTCCACCGTGGTGGGCTCGCGCGGCTCGGCCGACACCGTGCGCGACGTGCGCGGCTTCGCCGTCAAGTTCTACACCCGTGAAGGCAACTACGACCTGGTCGGCAACAACATGCCGGTGTTCTTCATCCAGGACGCGATGAAGTTCCCGGACCTGGTGCACGCCATCAAGCCGGAGCCGCACAACGAGATGCCGCAGGCGTCCAGCGCCCACGACACCTTCTGGGACTTCATCTCGCTGATGCCCGAGAGCTCGCACATGCTGATGTGGCTCATGTCGGACCGCGCCATCCCGCGCAGCTACCGCATGATGGAAGGCTTCGGCGTCCACACGTTCCGCCTCGTCGATGCTCGGGGCACGTCGCGCTTCGTGAAGTTCCATTGGAAGCCACTCCTCGGCCTGCATTCGGTCGTGTGGGACGAAGCCCAGAAGATCTCGGGC
>JAQGMU010000034.1 GCA_028292195.1 Ramlibacter sp.
CGTGGCCGCGGCCGCGCCCAACGTGCTGATCTACGCCACCAGCAACCGGCGCCACCTGCAGCCCGAGTACATGAAGGAAAACCTCACCTACACCCACACCGAGGACGGCGAGGTCCATCCGGGCGAGGTGGTGGAGGAAAAGATCTCGCTGTCCGAGCGCTTCGGCCTGTGGGTCAGCTTCTATCCCTTCAGCCAGGACGAATACCTGGCGATCACCGCGCAGTGGCTGTCGCACTTCAAGGTGCCGGCCGCGGAGATCGAAGCGGCGCGGCCCGAGGCCCTGGTGTGGGCGCTGGAGCGCGCTTCGCGCAGCGGCCGCGTGGCCTACCAGTTCGCGCGTGACTACGCGGGCCGGCACCACGCATGACGAAACCCTTGCTGGTGGCGGACGGCGACCGGCCACGCGAGGGCGGTCCGGACCGCAAGGAAGTGGAAGTGGCGGTTGGCGTCCTGATTCGCGCAGACGGCGCCTTCCTGCTCACGTCGCGGCCGCCGGGCAAGGTCTACGCCGGCTACTGGGAGTTTCCGGGCGGCAAGGTGGAGGCGGGGGAAACCGTCGAACAGGCATTGCGGCGTGAATTGCAGGAGGAGATCGGCATCACCATCGGCGCCGTCGAACCCTGGCACGTAGAGCGGGTCGACTATCCGCATGCGCTGGTGCGGCTGAACTTCTGCAAGGTCTGCCAGTGGTCCGGCGAACTGCACATGCACGAGGGGCAGGAGTTCGCCTGGCAGCAGTTGCCGGTGAGCGTGCAGCCGGTGTTGCCGGGGACGATTCCCGTCCTGGAGTGGTTCGCGCAGGAACGCGAATTCGCCGGCGCCACGCACGCCGGGTGAACCCTCACTGTTCCTTCGGATCCCCGAACGGAACGTCGTCCGGCGGCGAGTCGTCGGGCACGCGGAAGCTCTCGCTGGCCCAGGCGCCCAGGTCCATGCCCTTGCAGCGTTCGCTGCAGAACGGCCGGAACGGGTTGCCCGGCCCGTAGATGCTGGGGCCGCCGCAGGCCGGGCAGCGCACGATGCGCGGCTTGGGTGCTCCTGGTTCGGCTTTCGCTGCCATTGCTCTCTTCACGCGCAGAGTGTCAGCTCGAAAGGTGCATTGTCGGTGCTGGGCAGCATCCGGTCGTTCTCCTGCCGCATCAGCCGCACGGAAACGATCAGCCGGTTGCCGCTGATCTCCGGCACCAGTCCCATGGACGGGTCGATGCGCAGGCGCAGCAGCTGGAAGGTGCGCCCCTGCGGCAGCGTCTGCTGCAGCTGGCCGCCGTTGGCGATCACCTTCTGCGGCGTGCCGGAGTCCCGCAGCATTTTCAGCAGCAGATGGATGGCCTCGGCCAGCGGCGCCAGCGTGGCGGACCAGCGCTCGAGGTCGGCGCGCCGCGCCTCGGCCGGGTGGTGTTGCCAGGCGAAGTAGCCGGGCAGGTCGAACTCGCAGGTGCCGCCGGGGATGCCGCCCCGGCTGCGGATGCTCATGAGCCAGTCGTTCTCGGTCAGGGAGTGGCCGGCCTTGCCGGGCGTGCTGTTCAGGGCGCTGAAGCAGGCATCGAGCCGGCCGATGACCTCGTCGAGCACCGACTCGGCCACGCCGGGGTTGCCGCGGTAGCCGTTGAGCGCCTGCTTCTGCCGCTCGATGTCCTTCATCACGTCGGACTTGAGGTCGGCGCGCGCCGCCACATCCATCACTTCGAAGATGGTGGCAAGCGCGTAGTGGTGGTCCAGGGGGTGGCTGCGGGGAATCAGCTCACCGAGCCGCCGGAACAGATGTTCCAGCCGCAGGTAGGTCCGGATGCGTTCGTTGAAAGGGTATTCGTAGAGGATCACGCTGGGGGGCGTCGGGCAGGCGGAAGTCGGCCGCCATCATAGCCCGAAGGTCCGCGCCGCCTGTTCGACTTCGCTTCGCAATGCTTCCAGCGTCAGTCCTTCGTTGCAGATCACGAGGTCGGCGGCGGCCAGCCGCAGCGCGCGCGGGGCCTGCGCCGCGATGATGGCCCGCACCTGTTGCGGCGCCAGCGTGCTGCGCGCCGCCACCCGCGCCACCTGCGTTTCCGGTTCGCAGTCGATCACCAGCACGCGATCGAGCTGGGCCCGCCAGCGGCCTGACTCGACCAGCAGCGGGATGTCGAACACGATGCAGCGCGCGCCGGCCGCCAGCGCCGCCTCCACCTGGCGCGCGATCTCCTGGCCCACCAGCGGATGGATGATGGCCTCCAGTTCCTTGCGCGCCTCGGGGTGCGCATACGCGCGCTCGCGCATGCGGTCCCGGTCGAGCGCGCCGTCGGCGGCGATGAACTCGGGGCCGAATCTGTCGGCGATGGCGGGGATGGCGGCGCCGCCGAAGGCGGTGGTGGCGCGCGAGATGGCGTCGGCGTCGATCGCCACCGCGCCCAGCGCGCGCAGCATTTCCAGCACGGTGCTCTTGCCGCTGCCGATGCCGCCGGTGAGGCCGATGCGGGCGGCCACGGCCGTCAGTGCGCTCCGAAGGGGAAGGCGAACGGGAACAGCACCGGCACCGCGGCCGGGCTCAGCACCAGGCACAGCAGGCCGGCGCCCGCCAGGTAGGGGCCGAAGGGCATGGGGATCTCCTTGTTGGCGATCTTGCCCACCACCAGCAGGAGGATGCCGATCACGGCGCCCACCACGGAGGAGAGCAGCACGATCGCCAGCAGGTACTCGACACCGAACCAGGCGCCCAGCGCGGCCAGCAGCTTGAAGTCGCCGTAGCCCATGCCTTCCTTGCCGGTCGCCAGCTTGAACAGCTGGAAGATGCCCCAGAACAGCAGGTAGCCGACGGCCGCGCCCCAGACGGCGGATTTCAGCGGCACCGTCCAGCCGACGGCCGAGGCCAGCAGGCCCAGCCACAGCAACACGTAGTTCAGGTCGTCCGGCAGGATCTGGGTGTCGAAGTCGATCAGGAACAGGCAGATCAGCAGCGCCGCGAAGGCGGCCCAGGCCGCGCCCTGCAGCGTCATGCCCCAGCGCCAGGCGCACAGGGCGAAGAAGGCCGCCGTCACCACTTCCACCACCGGGTAGCGCATGCCGATCGGCGTCTTGCACTCCGAGCACTTGCCGCGCAGGAACGCGTAGCTCAGCACCGGGATGTTCTCGTACCAGCGGATCACGTGGCCGCAGTTGCGGCAGCGCGAGCGCGGCGTCACCAGGTTGAAGGCCGCCGCCTCTGGTTCCGGCTGGCCGTTCAGGTCGGCGCAGTCGGCCGCCCACTGGCGCTCCAGCATCTTCGGGAAGCGGTAGATCACGACATTCAGGAAGCTCCCGATCAGGAGCCCCAGGACGCCGGCGAACACCGCGTCCAGCAGGTCGCCCGCCACCGTCAGACCACCGAACCGAGCTTGAAGATGGGCAGGTACATCGACACCACGATGCCGCCGATGATGCCGCCCAGGAACACGATGATGATCGGCTCCATCAGGCTGGACAGGCCCGCCACCATGTCGTCGACCTCGGCCTCGTAGAAGTCGGCCGCCTTGCCCAGCATGTGGTCGATCGAGCCCGACTCTTCCCCGATCGCGCACATCTGCAGCACCATCGACGGGAACACCTGGGCGTTGGTCATCGCCGCCGTCAGGCTGGTGCCGGTGGACACCTCCTGCTGGATCTTCAGCGTGGCGGCCTCGTAGACCGAGTTGCCGGAGGCGCCGCCCACCGAGTCGAGCGCTTCCACCAGCGGCACGCCGGCGGCGAACATGGTGGCCAGCGTGCGCGTCCAGCGCGCGATCACCGACTTGTAGACCAGCTGGCCGAACACCGGCAGCTTGAGCATCAGCCGGTCCATGAACATCTGAACCTTCTCGCTGCGCTTCCAGGCCTGCATGAAGAAGTAGAAGCCGCCGCCGATGCCGCCGAAGATCAGCCACCACCACTTGACGAAGATCTCGCTGAGTGCGATCACGAACAGCGTGGGGGCGGGCA
>JAQGMU010000072.1 GCA_028292195.1 Ramlibacter sp.
TCTGGCTGCAGCCCTATCGCATCGCCGACCGGCTGGTGAGCTGCGGCGATTTCGCCGACTTCATCGCGGACGGCGGCTACCGCAACCCGGCGCTGTGGCTGTCCGATGGCTGGGCGCTGGCCCAGGCCCAGGGCTGGCAGGCGCCGGCCTACTGGCTGGCGCCCGACGACCCGCGCGCGCCTGCGCCGCACTGGCAGGTGTTCGGGCTGCACGGCGTGCGCGCGCTCGACCCGGAGGCTCCGGTGGCGCAGCTGAGCTTCTACGAAGCCGCGGCCTATGCCCAATGGGCCGGCGCCCGCCTGCCGACCGAGGCCGAATGGGAGGCGGCGAATGCGCTCCCCGGCATCCGGCAGATGAGCGGCCACGTCTGGCAATGGACCCGCTCCTCTTACGACCCCTATCCCGGCTACCAGCCATGGAGCGGCGCGATCGGCGAATACAACGGCAAGTTCATGGTCGGGCAGATCGTGCTGCGCGGCGGCAGCACCGCGACGCCGCGCGGCCATGCGCGGCCCAGCTACCGCAACTTCTTTCCGCCGGCCGCGCGCTGGCAATTCACCGGCCTGCGACTGGCCAAGGACGACGCATGCTGATTTCCTCCTTTGCGCAACTCGCCGGGGAGCTCGCGCCGCCGGCGCCGGCGCCCGTCCGCAGCGCCGAGCACAGCCCGTTCGGCCGCGACCTGGTGGCGGCGCTGGCCAACCGGCCGCACGCCATTTCGCCCAAGTACTTCTACGACGCCGCCGGCTCGCACCTGTTCGACCGCATCTGCGAGCTGCCCGAGTACTACCCAACGCGCACCGAGCTGGCGATCCTGCAGCGCTGCGCACCGGAGATCGCCCAGCTGGCCGGGCCGCAGGCGGAGATCGTCGAGTTCGGTGCCGGCTCGCTGCGCAAGGTGCGCCTGCTGCTGCAAGCCTTCGAACGGCCGGCCCGCTACCTGCCGATCGACATTTCGGGCGAGCACCTGGCGACGGCGGCGACGCTGCTGCGCGCCGAGTTTCCGCAGCTGGACGTGCAGCCGGTTGTGGCCGACTACACGCAAGGCCTGGGGCTGCCGCACGCGGCCGGCCCGGGCCGCCGCATCGGCTTCTTCCCGGGTTCGACCCTGGGCAATTTCACGCCCGAGGAGGCGCTGGCCTTCCTGGAGCACGCTGCTGAAGCGCTGCACGGCGGCGCCTTGCTGCTGGGCGCCGACCTGGTGAAGGACCCGCAGCTGCTGCACGCCGCCTACAACGACGCGCAGGGGGTCACGGCGGCCTTCAACCTGAACCTGCTGGCGCGTGCCAACCGCGAGCTCGGCGCCCGTTTCGCGCTCGACCAGTTCGCCCACTACGCCTTCTACAACGCGCCGCTGCAGCGCATCGAGATGCACCTGGTCAGCCGCCAGCGGCAGTCGGTGGCCCTGGCCGGCCAGCGCTTCGAGCTCGACGAAGGCGAGAGCCTGCACACGGAGAACTCGTACAAGTTCACGGTGGACGGCCTGCGCGCGCTGGCGCGCCGCGCCGGCTTCCGCCCGGGTCCGGTGTGGACCGACCCGCAACGGCTGTTCAGCGTGCACTGGCTGCACGCCCCTGAGAGGAAATCCCCATGAAAGCGATCTGGAAGGACAAGGTGATCGCCGAGAGCGACGACACCGTCGTCGTCGAGGGCAACCACTATTTCCCGGCGAGCGCGCTCAAGCGCGAATACACCACCTTCAGCAACCACCACACCAGCTGCCCATGGAAAGGCCAGGCGAGCTACTACTCGCTGATGATCGACGGCGAGCTGAACCCGGAGGCGGTCTGGTACTACCCCGACCCCAAGCCGGAAGCGGAGATGGTGAAGGACCGCGTCGCCTTCTGGAAGGGCGTTCGCGTCGAACCCTGAGCGGCCCCCATGGACATCCTCAACGCCGATGCCGCGATCGTCGGCGCCGGCCAGGCGGGCCCCTTCCTGGCCATGGCGCTCGCCGCCCGCGCCGAGAAGGTGGTGCTGGTCGAGGCGCAGCACCTGGGCGGCACCTGCATCAACAGCGGCTGCACGCCGACCAAGACCCTGCGCAAGAGCGCGCGCGTGGCCTACATCGCGCGGCGGGCCGCCGATTTCGGCGTGCACGTGGGCAGCGTGGAGGTCGATTTCGCCGCGGCCATGCAAAGGATGCAGCAGCGGGTGGACGAGGCCCGCGCCGGTCTGGAAAAGTGGATCGCTGCGGAACCCAACGTGACGCTGCTGCGCGCCTGGGGCCGCTTCACCGGCAAGGGAACGGACGGCTTCGAACTGCAGGCGGGCGAACGAGCCGTGCGGGCGAAGCGCGTGTTCCTCAACACCGGCACGCGGGCTTTCCACCCGCCCATTCCCGGCCTGGCCGACGTGACTGCGCTCGACAACGTGTCGCTGCTGCAGCTGCGTGAGCGGCCGGCGCATCTCGTGATCCTGGGCGGCAGCTACATCGGGCTGGAGATGGGCCAGATCTTCCGCCGCCTGGGCAGCGCGGTCACCGTCATCGAGCCGGGCCCGCGCATCACCGCGCGCGAAGAGCCGGAAGTGTCCCAGTGCCTCGCGGAGTTCCTGCAAGCTGAGGGCGTGCGGGTGCTGGCCGGCCAGGCGCCGCAGCGGGTGGAGCGCGACGGCGACGGCATCGCGGTGCAGGTGGGCGCCGAGCGCGTCACCGGTTCGCACCTGCTGGTGGCCACCGGGCGCCTGCCCAACACCGGGCAGCTGGGACTGGACACGGTCGGCGTGCGGACCGACGAACGCGGCTACGTCCCCACCAACGGCCGGCTGGAGACCAACGTGCCCGGCATCTGGGCGCTGGGCGACATCAACAAGCGCGGCGCCTTCACCCACACCAGCTACCACGACCAGGAGATCGTTGCAGCCAACCTGGCGGGCGGCGCGCGCTCGGCCGACGAGCGCACGATGGCCTATGCGATGTTCACCGACCCGCCGCTCGGCCGCGTCGGCATGGGCGTGGCCGAGGCGCGTGCCAGCGGCAAGCGGGTCCTGGTGGCCGATTACGCGATGAAGAACGTGAGCCGGGCCAAGGAGGAAAGCGAGACCATCGGCCTGGTCAAGCTGCTGGTGGACGCCGACAGCGAACGCTTCCTCGGCGCCTCCATCGTGGGCATCAACGCCGACGAGATCATCCAGGTGATCAGCAACTTCATGGCCACCGGCGCCAGCTACCGGGTGCTGAAGGAGGCGCTGCCGGTGCATCCGACGGTGGCGGAATTCCTGCCGACCATTCTCGGCAAGCTGCGGCCGCTGGTTTAGCGGCTGGCCGCAGGGTGTGCAGCTTGCTGCGCACCAGCAGCAGTCGGTGCGCAGCGAAGCTGCACACCCTACGGCGGAGCGGGGTACGACGGCTGGATTAAAGTCCGGTGATGCTGTTGAGCCCCGCCTATACCTATCCCGACCAGGTCGAAATCTTCCTG
The DNA here is from genome assembly GCA_028292195.1 of Ramlibacter sp. Classification (GTDB taxonomy): domain Bacteria; phylum Pseudomonadota; class Gammaproteobacteria; order Burkholderiales; family Burkholderiaceae_C; genus Ramlibacter. The sequence goes on from JAQGMU010000072.1 coordinate 3,420, forward strand.
CGCCAGCAGGGTTATGCCGTGCTGTCGCCGGCCGGGGTGGCCGAGTGGAGCGGCTGCGCGCTGGCCGACCTGCAGCGCCTGGCGCCGTCCTGGGACGGACTGCCGCCCGACCAGTACCTGAAGGACGGCGGCCGCTACCGGCGCCGCCGCCATTCCTGCTTCATCCAGCACGGCGAGCGGCTCACGCAGTCGCCGCACCGCGCGCACTGGCAGCCGCTGGAATACAACGCGCTGCACGGCGGCATGCAGCGCTGGTTCGAGCCGATGGAGAGCGAGACGGCGCAGGCTCCGGCCTGGAGCTGCCTGCTGCGCGCGCTGGCTACGACCGCGACCGCGTTGCGCGGCCCGCAGCCCTGGTACCTGGAGGCCCACCAGTTCCGCATCGACACCGAGGGCGGCATCGGCCGGCCGACGCCGGAGGGCGCGCATCGGGACGGCGTCGACCTGGTGGCGGTGTTCCTGGTGGCGCGGGAGAACATCAAGGGCGGCGAAACCCGCGTGTTCCAGTCCGACGGCCCCGCCGGCCAGCGCTTCACGCTGACCGAGCCCTGGAGCCTGGTGCTGCTGGACGATGCACGCGTGGTGCACGAGACCACGCCGATCCAGCCGGTCGGGGCGGAGGGGCACCGGGACACGTTGGTGCTGACTGCTCGCGGCGGGGGGTTTCAGGGCGATTGAAGGGAGCTGGGGTCGCGCTGCGCGCACCCCAGCCTACGAACCTGCGCGCACCCCGGCCTACGAACCGCGACCACGTCCCCCGTAGGCCGTGGTGAGCGCGAAGCCGAACCGCGGCTAGTCCCGGATGTCCGCCACCGGATTGCTGCCGAAATCCGGCCGCGCCAGGTAGGCCAGCACCATCGCCGCCGCATCCTGCGGCGAGCTCAGGAGGCCCTTGTCCTTCAGGCCGACGAAGCTGCCCTGGTCGGCGAAGCGCGCCGGGTCGGCGCTGCGCAGCTGCACCTGCATGTCGGTGTCGATCACGCCCGGCGCCAGCGAGCAGACGCGTGCGCCATTCGGGCGCTGCGCCTCCTCCAGCGCCACGCAGCGGGTGAAATGGTCCATGCCGGCCTTGGCCGCGCAGTAGGCCGCTTGCGAGGCCATCGCGCGCCGGCCCAGGCCGGAAGAGATGTTCAGCACCTTGCGCGCGGCCTGCCAGCCGGCGGTAGCGCGCAGGAAGGCGCTGGTCAGCAGCAGCGGCGCTTCCAGGTCCACCCGCAGCGATTCGGCCAGTTCGACGGCCGGGATCTCGCCGAGCGGCGCGATGCGCGGGATCAGCCCGGCGTTGTTGATCAGCGTGACCGAGGCGTAGTCCGCGCCGGCCTGGCCCTGCAGCCAGGTAACGAGCCGCGCCGCCGCCGTGTCGGCCCGCGCCAGGTCCTGCGGCCACTGCTCGCAGCGGCGCCCGGCCGCCATGGCCTGCGCTGCCAGCGCTTCGTTCGGTTTGCGGGCGATGCACAGCAGGTCGTGGCCGGCCGCCAGCAGCTGCTGCGCCATGGCCAGGCCCATGCCGCGCGAAGCGCCGGTGAGGATGGTGAGGTGTCGGGTCGTCATCCCGGCATCGTACTCAAGCGGCCACGACGATGGGGAAACTCGCCTGCAAGCCCTCGCTGCCCGCGACAAAGGGCACCGTGACCAGCGCGCGATCCGCGCCCAGCCGGCGCCAGATGAAGTCGCGTTCGTTGTTTGGGTCACCTTCCACGTACATCTGCGTGGTGAGCAGCTCGCGCCGCTGCAGCTTCACCTTGAAGTGGATGTGCGGCGTGCGGCCGCTGTAGGCCACCGGGCGGACGGTGCGGAAGCGGTAGCGGCCGTCGCTGCCGACGGTGACGCGGCCGAAACCCTGGAAGCTCGGATCGGCCAGTCCACCGTCGCCCGGATGGTGGTAGTGGCCTGCCTCGTCGCACTGCCAGATCTCCACCTGCGCCCCGGCCACCGGCTTGCCCTGCAGGTCGGTGACGCTGCCCTCCACCCAGGCGGGCTGGCCGCGCGAATACTGCAGGCTGCCGTTGCGCAACAGGTCGGCATCGTTGTCGGCCGGCAATGCCACCGGATAGAACGGCCCTTCGGTCTGCGACGGTGTTGCCCGGCGCGCGGCAGCGGGCTGCGCGCGCACGCCGGTCCAGCAGGCGGGAAGCGCGATCAGCGCGACGGCGGCGCAACGGCGCGAGAGCAGGGCCATGGAGTTCTCCTGGTGTGTCTTCAGAGGCGGGCCGGTGGCGCCGAGTTCCTCAGAATGGCGCGGCGCTGGCGAAGGCCAGGGGCTCGCCGGAGGCGGGATGCGTGAATTGCAGCGCCGTCGCATGCAGCAGCAGGCGCGCGGCAAGGGCCGCCACCGCGGGCGGCGCATAGAGCGGATCACCGATGATCGGATGGCCGATTGCCTGCAGGTGCGCCCGCAACTGGTGCGTGCGGCCGGTGAGCGGCTCCAGTTCCAGTCGCGTGCGCTCGCCCTGCGCGGCCAGCAGGCGCCAGCGCGTGGTGCTGGGACGTCCGCGCTCGTGGTCCACTTTCTGCAGCGGCCGGTTCGGCCAGTCGGCCGCGAGCGGCAAATCGATCGCGCCAACGGATCCGTGCAGCACGCCGTGCACGACGGCCTCGTAGCGCTTGCCCACCGCGCGCTCCTCGAAGGCCCGGCTCAGCAGGCGCTGCATGGCCAGCCCGCGCGCCATCAGGAACAGGCCGGACGTCGCCATGTCGAGCCTGTGCACCACGCGCGCATCGGGCCACAGGCCCTGGGCCCGCAGCGCCAGGCAGTCCTGCTTGTCCTCGCCGCGCCCGGGCACGGCCAGCAGGCCCGCCGGCTTGTCCAGCACCAGCAGGTGCTCGTCGACGTAGACCAGCCCTTCGGCTTGGAATAATTCCCCCATGCCCACCTTGTACCGCAATGCCTGGCGAGGGCCGCAGTTACACTCGTCGCCGGCTACCGTACACAACAACATTCCTCCTGGGGCGCCCATGCTTTTCAAGAAACTGCTCCCGCGCGAAGGCAACTTCTTCGAGCTGTTCAACCAGCACGCGGAGCGCATCGTCCAGGCGGCGCATGCGTTTGCCAAGCTGGTGGCCAATTACAGCGACCTCAACCTGCGCGAGCAATACACCCGTGAGGTCGAGAACGCCGAGCACCTCGCCGACAAGGTCACGCGCGAGGTCAACCGCCTCATCCATTCCACCTTCATCACGCCGATCGACCGCGAGCAGATCCACACGCTGATCAACACCATGGACGACGTGGCCGACCTGATCCAGGACTCGGCCGAGACCATGGCGCTGTACGACGTGCGGCACATGACCGACGAAATCAGCCGCCTGACCGACCTGAGCGTGCGCTGCTGCGAACGCGTGAAGGAGGCGGTGGGCCTGCTGGCCAAGCTGTCCGACAACAACACGGCCGAGGCGGCGCTGAAGACCTGCGAGGAGATCGACAAGCTCGAGTCCGACGCCGACCGCGTGATGCGCGCGGCGATGAGCAAGCTGTTCCGCGAGGAGCCGGACGTGCGCGA
>JAQGMU010000078.1 GCA_028292195.1 Ramlibacter sp.
TGATCATGCCGGTCTGGTAGACGAAGCGCGTCAGGTGCTGGGTGTAGGCCTCGAAATCGGCGATCGGCCGCGTCGCCACGCCCGACTTCTCCGCCGCGCGCGCCACCGCCGGCGCGATGCGCAGGATCAGGCGCGAGTCGAACGGCGTCGGAATGATGTAGTCGGGGCCGAACGAGAGCTCCTTGCCGGCGTAGGCGTTGGCCACTTCCTCGCTGATGTCGGCCTTGGCCAGGTTGGCGATCTCGACCACGCAGGCCAGCTTCATTTCCTCGGTGATCTTGGTGGCGCCGCAGTCCAGCGCGCCGCGGAAGATGTAGGGGAAGCACAGGACGTTGTTGACCTGGTTCGGATAGTCCGAGCGGCCGGTGGCGATGATGCAGTCGGGCCGCGCCTCTTTCGCCAGCTCGGGGCGGATCTCGGGCTCGGGGTTCGCCAGCGCCAGGATGATCGGCTTGTCGGCCATGGTCTTCACCATGTCCGGCGTCAGCACGCCGGCGGTGGAGCAGCCCAGGAACACGTCGGCGCCCTTCACGACGTCGGCCAGCGTGCGCTTGGAGGTGTCCTGCGCGTACTTCGCCTTCGACTCGTCGTAGCCGCCCGGCCGGCCCTGGTAGATGAGGCCCTTGGAGTCCACCACGTAGATGTTCTTCTGCGAAACGCCCAGGCCGATCATCAGGTCCAGGCAGGCGATGGCGGCGGCGCCGGCGCCCGAGGACACCAGCTTGATGTCCTGGATCTTCTTGCCCACCAGCTCCAGGCCGTTCAGCAGGGCGGCGCCGGAGATGATGGCGGTGCCGTGCTGGTCGTCGTGGAACACCGGGATGTTGACGCGCTCGCGCAGCTTCTTCTCTATATAGAAGCACTCCGGCGCCTTGATGTCTTCCAGGTTGATGCCGCCCAGAGTCGGCTCCAGCGCGGCGGCGATGTCGACCAGCTTGTCGGGGTCGCGCTCGGCCAGCTCGATGTCGAACACGTCGATGCCGGCGAATTTCTTGAACAGGCAGCCCTTGCCTTCCATCACCGGCTTGCCGGCCAGCGGCCCGATGTCGCCCAGCCCGAGCACGGCGGTGCCGTTGGTGATGACGCCCACCAGGTTGGCGCGCGAGGTGTATTCGGCGGCCATGGCCGGGTTCGCCTGGATGTCGAGGCAGGGGTAGGCCACGCCGGGCGAGTAGGCCAGCGACAGGTCGCGCTGGTTCAGCAGCGGCTTGGTGGGATTGACCGCGATCTTGCCCCGGGTCGGCGTGCGGTGGTATTCGCGCGCGGCGTCACGCAAGGCGAGTTCGGCCTGGGAGGTGGGTTCCTTCATCTCTTTCATGGCGGCGTCTCCTTTTTGTTTCGCCATGACGGTACGCCTTTCCCGGCCGCGCCGGGGCGGTGAAAGTACGCGGTTTGGAGGGCCTGCTGCAGCTGGGCTAGGGACGCGGAGCGGCTTCGTCCTGCCTGCTGCCCAGCATGAGCTCCAGCTGGGGCAGCAGCCCTTCGGCGGGCTGGCCGGCGGCGGCCAGCAGACGCACCAGGCCAACCACGCCGTCATAGCGGGCGCGCTCCTGGTCGCGCCGGGCCGCGGCCAGTTGCTGGCGCGCCTGCAGTTCCTCCAGCATGGTCCGCAGCCCCGTGCCCCGGGCGGTCGTCGCCGCCCGCAGGGCGACCTGCGCCGCGTACACCGCGTGGCCGGACGCTGCCAGGCGCGCCTGCGCGGCCTGCGCACTGGACCAGCCCTGGCGGGCCTGCGCCACCGCGCTGCGCCGGGCCGACTCCAGGTCGGCCCTGGCCTTGTCGGCATTCGCTTCCGCCTCGCGCACCCTGGCGCTGGTGGTGCCGCCGGAAAACAGCGGCACGTTGAGCTGCAGGCCCACCGAATGCTCGCGGCTGCGGTAGCCGCTCTGGCCGGGTGAATTGCCGCTGCCCTGCAGGATGCGGGCGCGGCGCGCGACCAGGTCCAGCGTGGGTGAGTGCAGCGCCAGCTGCCGGTTCACCTCCTCGCGGGCGGCCGCCAGCGCGCGCTCCGCGGCGCGCACGGCGGGGTTGTCGGCATTGATGCGGTCCAGCCACTGCTCCAGCGGCTCCGGCGCACCGAAGGCCGGGCCGGGCGCGGATGCGCGCCAGGTGGGCGGCACGAAACCGGGCAAGGGACCGGTGAGCTGTTCCAGCAGGGCCAGCTTGGCGTCCAGTTCCGCCTCCGCCGCCGCGCTGTCCGCCAGCGCCTGCTGGTAACGCGCCTGGGCGTCGGTCAGCTGCACTTCGTTGTGGGTGCCGAGCGCGCTGCCGCGCAGCATCACCTCCTGCTGCTGCCGGGCCGCGCTCGCCTGCTCGACCCCTTGCAGCACGTTGTCGCGCGCGCCCATCACGTCGAACCAGGCCACGATGAAGCGGGTGTGCAGGTCCTGCTGCGTGGCGACCTGCTGGAACGCCAGTTGCTGTTCGGCCGCCCGCGCCTGCGCCAGCGTGGCCAGGTTCAGCGGCCGCCAGAGCGGCTGCGTCAGGTTCAGTTGCGAGTTGCGGGTGGGATAGTGTTCGCCGATTTCGGGGCCCGGGCTGTCACCGGTGATCGAGTCGCGCCAGTTCTTCTGGCCGTTGAAGCTGGCATCGAGTTGCGGCAGCAGCGCGCCGAAAGCCTGGTGCGTGCGTTCGATGGCGGCGCGTTGCCCCGCACGGGCCGCCTGCAGGCCGGGTTCGGCGGACAGGGCGCGCTCCCAGGCCTGGGTCAGCGTCTGCGCGCCCGCCGCGTGCGCCAGCAGCAGCGGTGCCGAAAACAACACCAGTCGGGCGATGCGCGCGCGCAGGCGTGGCCCGCCGTGCCGTGGCCCATAGAATCCGCCGGTCATCGAAGTCTTCTTGTGAGCCGCACCGGGCACCCTCCGCCCGGCCGATTATGCGGTAGCGGTCACGCGGGAACGGCGGCGGCATTGAAAGGCTGGCAGTGAAGATACCTGGCTGTTGCAGATCCGCAGTTGCCGTGTGCCTGGCGCTTGGCATGGCGCCGGTCTGGGCGCCTTCCTGGGCGCAGGCCGGCCACGATTGCCTGATCGAGCCGGCGCAGACGGTGGAAGTCGGCAGCCCCGGCACCGGCCTGCTCGAACGGGTGCTGGTGCGCCGCGGCGACCGGGTGGCGCAGGGCCAGGTGGTGGCCGTGCTGGAAAGCCGCGCCGAAGCGGCGGCGACCGAACTGGCCCGCCTCAAGTCCGAGGCGCGCGGCCCCCAGCAGGCCGCGCGCGACAAGATGGACTTCGCGCAGCGCAAGTTCCAGCGCCGCAGCGAGATGGCGGCGCAGAAGCTCGGGTCGGTGCAGGACCGCGACGACGCCGAGGCGGAACTGGCGCAGGCGCGCGCCGAACTGCTGCTGGCGCAGGAGGCCGTGCTGCAGGCGAAGCAGGAATACCAGCAGCAAAGCAGCATGCTGAACCTGCGCACCGTGCGCAGCCCGTTCGCCGGAGTGGTCGTCGACCAGATGCTGTTTCCGGGCGAGATCGTCGACGGCAGCGGCAACAAGCGGTCCATCGTCAAGCTGGCGCAGCTCGACCCCTTGCGGGTCCGGGTGATCGTGCCGCTGAAGCTGTTCGGCTCCGTGAAGCCGGGCGTGCGCGTCGAAATCACGCCGGAGCTCGGGGCCCAGGGCCCGCAGTCCGCCACCGTGCGCGCGGTCGACAAGCTGGTGGATGCGGCCAGCGGCACCTTCACGGTGATCGCCGAAATGCCGAACCGGCAGCTCGACGTCCCGGCCGGCGTGCGCTGCAAGGCACGTTTCTAGGTTTCCGCCAGGCAGCGCTAGGGGTTTACGCCAGCGGTCCGCGCCGCTCGTCGTCTGCTCCAAATGGAGAGGGCTGGCAGCTACCTCAGGCGTTGTCATCCGAAAGTCCCTGTTGCAGAATTTTCGTAGGCCTGCGCCTTGCCTCGGTGCAGTTGCATTCCTACAAACCAGTTCCACCAAGGGAGGGGCCATGCGTCACAACGCATCTGGGCGCGCTCGCGCGTCCGCGTCTCACACCGGTCGCGCCAGCGCGTCTTCGACACGCCTGCAGCGCTTTCTCGTCCAACCCCTCGCCGCCGCCCTGCAAGCGACCTTCGGCCCGCCCCGGCCCAGGGGCTTCGCCGCCGGCGCGCCGCCCCTGCCGCCGAAGGCGGCCGCGGCCATGCGGCTCGAAACGCTGGAGCCGCGGGTGCTGCTGGCGGGTGACGTCAACCCGGCCGCCCTCACCATCGCGGGCGAGCTCACGGCCCCGGGGGAAAACCGCAGCTACGACTTCCAGGTCGACCAGACGACGCAAGTCTTCCTCGACAGTGTGACGGCGCGCAACGACATGAACTGGAGCCTCAACGGCCCTGCCGGCAACGTCGGCAGCGGCTCGCTCGGCAGCACGTCGACGGTGCCCCTGGCGCTGACACCCGGCCAGTACCACTTCACGATCGACGGTTCGGGCGACGCGGTGGGCGCCTATGAGCTGCGGGTGATCGATGCCGCGGCCGCGGCCGACCTGACCCTAGCCCAGGTGACGCAGGGCGAGTTGCCGCGCGGCAACTCCACCGCGCTCTACCGCTTCTCGGGCCAGGCGGGTGACAAGGCGTGGCTCCAGGCCGTCAGCGGCAGCGGCGCGCAACTGCGCGTGTTCGACCCGTTCGGCCGGCCCGTGACGAGCGGCTACCTGGGCAGCGACCTCCAGGTCAACCTGCAGAGTACCGGCTCCTACTACCTTGCCGTGGAAGGCTATGCCAGCGCCGAGACGGCGGTGCCGTTCGCCTTCAATCTGCAGAAGGTGGTGGACCAGAACCAGGACCTGCAACTGGGCGCGGCAGCCACGGCCACCCTGACGAATCCCATCCAGGAATCGCGCTTCACCTTCACCCTGGACACCCCGGGCATGGTGATGCTGGATTCGCTCGCCCCGTCCAACATCTACTGGCAGTGGCGCATCGACGGCGCCGCCGGCGAACAGGGCTCCGGCGGCTACTGGCAGGACAACCCGGCGCCGGTGTGGCTGTCGGCGGGGGTCCACACGCTGACGATCAAGCCCTACTACTCCTATCCGTTCGGGCCGGTGGCGTTCCGGCTGCTGTCCCTGTCCGACGCGGCCACGCTGCTGCCCGGGCAGGCCGCGGTCGGCACCCTGGACCCGTCGCGCGGCAGCCGCGTGTTCCGGGTGCCGCTGGAAGCAGGGCACAAGGTGCGCGTGCAGACCAACAGCAGCACCGGCGGGGCCGTGCGCTGGCGGCTGATGGACACCAGCGGCCGGGTGCTCGTCTCGGGCGACAGCTTCGGCTCCTCCTCTCCCGTGCTGGGCGTCCCGTCCTCCGGCGACTATTGGCTGGCGCTCGACGGCGCAGTCGACAACTCCGCCACGGCGCAGGTCAGCTTCGACCTGTCGGTGCAATCGTTCGACGACATCAGCGTGCCGCTGGCGCTGCCGGCCGGCGACAGCGGCCAGGTGAGCGGCCAGCTGGCGACCGCCGGCCAGTCGGCCGTGTACCGGTTCGACGTCGCGCAGGCGGGCACCTTCGTGTTCGACAGCCTCACGAACCGCGGCGACCTGCAGTGGACGCTGAACGATGGCGTCGCCAATGTCTTTGCCGGGGTGGCGCTCAATGCAGCCGATGCCGCCGCGGCGTCCCCGGCACGCTGGCTGGAAGCGGGCCACTACCAGCTGCGCGTCTTCAGCAATGCGTCCGCCACCGGCGCCTACCAGTTGCGCATCCGCAGCGGCCGCGATGCCACCGCGCTGGTGCCCGGCACCGCGGTCAGCGGCACGCTCCAGCCCGGCAACACGACGCAGGTCTACCGCTTCTCCGCCACGGCGGGCGACCAGCTCACCCTGTCGGGGCAAAGCGTTGCGGGCGGCACGGCGCGATGGCGCCTCATCGACCCCTTCGGCCGCGATGTGCTGGGCAGCAGCAGCATGGGCTCGGCGCTGGCCGCGACGACGCTGGGCGCCACCGGCGACTACCTGGTGCTGGTCGAAGGCGCCATCGGCAACACGCAGGCGGTTCAGTTCGCCGGCAACTTCGCGCTGGCCGGCCACGTGAACGTGCCCGCCCTGCCGGCGGGCGACCCGCTGACCCTGGGCGAGCAGGTCGCCGGCATCCTGGCGAATGGCGGGACGCAGGCGGTCTACCGCTTCACGCTTGCCGAGCCGCGCACCCTGCTGTTCGACGGCCTCGCCGGCGAGTACTACCAGGCCTGGTGGTCGCTGGCGGGCCCGCGCGGCAGCGAGGTCAGCGGCCGCAGCATCTACTACACCGGCTGGGGGGGCAACCACGGCGACATCCTCGTGCTGCCGGCGGGCGACTACGCCCTGACGATCGGTTCCGGCTACGACAACAGCGTGTACGGCTTCCGGCTTTCGGACGTGGGCACGCTGCCCGACGCGCCGCTGGACCAGCTGGTCGCCGATCAGCGCAGCCCGGCGAACGCCACCGTCGGCTACCGCCTGACGGTCGAGGCCGGCGATCGGCTTGCGCTTTCCGACCTGTCGGACACGGGCACCAACTACAACGGCTACAGCTACTGGGATATCCAGGACGCGCAAGGCCGTTCGATCGGCTACCAGGGAGTCAACGCAGGCCGCATCTACACCTTCGCCACCGGCGGCACCTACTACCTGTACAACCAGGGCGTGCCGTGGCAGGCGGGAACGGCGGACATCCGCTGGCGCCTGTCCCACGCTCCCCTGACGGTGGCGTCCGCCGATCTCGACGGCAGCATCAGCGGCACCTTGAACTCCCCCTTCGAGCAGCACGACTACGCGTTCGACGTGGCCGTGCCCACGCGCCTGGTGCTCGATACCGTCACTCCCGGCGGTTACTACACCTACTACGACCCGAACAATCGGCCAGTGCGGTGGCAGCTGACCATGCCCGACGGCAGCCTGTCGGGGTATTTCTCCGACTGGTACGACCAGGTGCGGCTGCTGCAGCCGGGGCACTACAGCTTGTCCGTCGAATCGGACTCCGCGCAATCCGCGGGCCCCGTTGCCTACAGCGCGCGGCTGCTGACCGCCGCTTCCGCGCAGGTGCTGACGCCCGGCGAGACGATCTCCGCGACCTTTCCCGTCGCGGAGCGCCGGCTGTACAGCTTCACCGCCCAGGCCGGCGAAGAATTCTCGTTCCGCAGCGTCCGGAACTCCGGGGCCTTCGACAGCTACGATCCGCGCATCGAGGTCTACGACCCGCAGGGGCGGCAGGTCCTGTCGGCTTACTCGTACGGCAGCGTCTACAAGCTGACGACCGCCGCCACGGGCGAATACCTCGTCGTGGTGCACAACAACGGCAGCGGCTACTACTCCACCGGACAGATGTCCCACGAACTGACTTTCGTGCGGGACTCGGTGCTGACGCAAGCCCTGGAACTCGGCACGCTGGTCACCGATTCGCTGGCGCAGCCCGGGCAGTCGAATGCCTATGAATTCGAGCTGGCGCAGGCGACATCCGTCGTCGTGGAGACGAGCGGGGCGACCTCCGCTTCGTGGAGCCTGCAAGGTCCGCGCGGCAGCGAGGCGGCCTCGCGCCCGTTCGGCAATTCGCTCACCGTGTTCGACCTGCCCGCCGGCAGCTACCGCTTCGGCGTGGCGCGCCCGGATCTGTGGGCCGCCAACCCGTTCACGTTCCGCATCCGCGAGCTGCAGGCGATTGCGCCGCTCGCGCTCGACGAGCCGGTCGAGGCGGCACCGCAGCCGGCCACGGCCGTCGGCGTGCGCAGCTTCACGGTGACCCAGCCCGGCGAGTATGTCGTCGACAACCTGGGCAGCGATTCGGGCTGGAGCTGGCAGGTGGTGGATACCGCCGGCCACTATGCCGCTTCGGGTTCCGCCTATGACGAAGGCAACCGCTTCACGCTCGCCGCGGGCAACTACCTGCTGGTGCTGCCCGGCTACTTCAACGCGGCGTCGCAACCGGTCGGCCGCTTCGCGCTGCGCCCGGTGCAGGTGGTGAGCGCCGCCATCGCGCTGGGTGACGCCGTCGCCGACGCGCTCGAGCGGCCGGCGCAGCAGCGCGAGTACCGCTTCCACGTCGACGCGCCCGGCTGGCTGGTGTTCGACCGCCTCGCGGGCGACGGCGACCTGGCGTGGAGCCTGCGCGGCCCGCTCGGCGCGATCAGCGCAGGCAACTTCACGTACTCCGAGGCCTGGCAGCCACCGCTGCAACTGGCCGCGCCGGGCGACTACGTGCTGAGCGTCTCCTCGCGCTCCCAGGCGGTCGGCGACTTCGCCTTCCGCTTGCTGGCGCCGGCGGCCGCCACCCCGGTCGTGGCCGACGGGGCGCAGGCGGCGTACGCGCTGCCCGCGGGCAACGAGTCCCGCCTGTTGGCAGTCGATGCGCCCGCAGCCGGCATCCTCTACTGGTCGGTGTACGGCAACTCCGGCACGGCGCGCCTGCTCAGGCCCGACGGCAGCGCCGTCGTGGCGGACTACTTCTCCCAGGCCGCTCCGCTGCAACGCGGCACGTCGGTGGCGGCTGGCCGCTACTACCTGCTGCTGGAAGGGACCGCACAGGAAGCGCAGGACCTCGCCGTCACGCTCGGCTTCCACCCGCCGCAGGCCGCGGTGCTGCCCCTCGGCGGCACCGGCGGGCGCAGCGACCCGTTTGCCCCGAACAACGCCGACACCTGGACCTTCGAGGTGCAGGAGGCCGGGCGCTACCTCCTCGTCGCCGACGGTGTTTCCGCCAACTACACGATCCAGCGCTCGGACGGCTTCAGCACGATCGAGGGCTCCCTCAACGGCGGCGAGCGGCCGGACCTCAAGCTGCAGCCTGGCACCTATACGCTGCGGATCCAGGAGTACGGCCCGCGCCCGGCGGGCTCCACCTACGGTGTCAACCTCGTGCGGGCGGCGGACGAAGCCCCGCCGGCGTTGCCGGCCCTGGTGACGCTGCCGGCGAACTACGGTGCGCGGGGCTACCTGTTCACCGCCACCGCCGGTGAGGAGTTCCACTTCACGGCGCAAGGCATGACGGCCAACCCGATGGCGGTGCGCGTGGTCGGGACGGACGGCACGAGCCTGCTTGCCATGAACGGCGTCTATGCCGGCCAGGGCTTCAGCTGGATCGCGCCGGCCGCGGGAAGCTATGCCCTGTGGCTGCTCCCCCCTGACGGCGCGACGGACTGGGAGGGAACGATCGCGTGGCAGCCCCTGGCCGTCCAGCATGCCCAGGCAGCGCTCGGGCAGACGCTCGCCGGGCACATCAGCAGTCCGGCCGAAGTGATCGACTACGCGCTGGAACTCGACTTCAGTTCGCGCCTGCAGTTGCGGCACCTGGTCGCCGAGCTGCAGACCGCAGGCATCGAGTGGAACATCACGCGCAACGGCAATCCCGTCTCGCCCTGGTACGAGCTGGGCGCCGGAAGCTATGTGCTGCGCGTCAGCACCACGGCTGCGGAGGGCGCCGACTACCGCATCAAGCTGCTCGATGCCTTGGCGGCGCCCGCGCTGCCGGTGGCCGGCGGCAGCGTCGTGCTGGACCAGGGCGCCGATGCGCAGGTCCGCCGTATCGACATAGCGCAGACGGGCAACTACACCCTGGCCTTCGGCCCGGGCGCCTACCACTGGCAACTGGCCAACCGCTGGTCCGACTACGGCAGCGGCTACGGCGGGGCTACGTCGTCCGCTTGGCTGGACGCCGGACGCTATTACCTCGTGGTCGCGGGCGACGGCCAGGGCCAGGAGCCGCTGCCGGTCACCGTCGCCATAGGACTTGCCGGCAGCTCGGCACCCGAGCCCATGGACACGACCGGCATGCCGGTGCTCGCGCTCGGCGAACCGCTGCAGCTGGCCATCCCCGCCTACAGCGACTTCCACCAGTCGTTCGTCGTCGACATCGCGCAGGCGACGCCGGTGCTGGCCGAAACGCTGACCCGCTGGGAGCTCCAGGCGCTCGACTTCCCCTCGTACTCCTACTATCGCCTGCGCGATGCCGCCAGCGGCGACACCGTGCTGCAAGGGGAGCTGTTCGACGACCTGTCCGCTTCCTCCCTGCAGGTGCTTGGCGCGGGGCGCTACGTGCTGGAACTGGACATCTACCACGTCGGTTACGGCGAGCAGAATCCGCAGGACCGGACGCTGCCCTTCGAGCTGGCCCCCGTGGACCTGGCCGCCTTGCCGCCGCTGGAACTCGCCACGCCGCTGGCCGTCCCGGGCTCCGGGCTCCACCTGTTCTCCCTGCCTGCCGTGCAGGGACAGCGACTGCAGTTCAGCCTGGGCAGCGCGACCGGCAGCAGCCAGTACCGCGTCGTCGCCTATGGGCCTGACGGCCAGCCGGCCAGCCTGCAGCCGCTTGCCGCCGGCAGCGGGAGTCTCTGGAGCATCGATGCCAGGGCGACGGGCCGGTACACGCTGCTGGTCGAGTCGCTGGAAGCGGAACCGGTCTCCGTGCAGGTCACCCCGCAGCCAGGCGCCGACTCCCAGTACGGCACTGCGGACCTGGAGCAGCTTGCCGTCGGCGCCTGGAGCCAGGCCGAGCTTGCGCTCGACGGCTACCTGGGGCAGTACTTCGCGGTGGACGTGCCGGCCGCCGGAGCCTTCGCCGTCGAATGGGATGCCGCCGGTGTCAACCAGTACTACGAGCTGTACGACGCAGTCACAGGCCGCCGCATGGCCACTGGCGGCAGCCGCTTCTCCGAGGGAGCGCCAGCCATCCTTCCCGCCGGTCGCTACGCACTGAAGATCAGCGCGACCTTCCCGTCCGGCGAGCACCCGGAGCAGCAAGCCGCCAGCGTGCACTTGCGCCTGCGCATCCTCGCCAGTCCCGAGATCAGCATCGCATCCGGGGAGACCGCCGAGATCGCCATGCCGGCCAGCGGCAGCATGGCGCTCGCGGGCATCCAGCTGGCCGCCGGGCAGGTGGTCAGCCTGGCCTTCACCAACCCGGGTGCCGATTTCGTCGTGCTGGACCCGCAGGGCCGGCAGATGGAGTGGTACGACTGGCTGGACGACGGCAACCGCAGCTTCGCCTTCCAGGCCGGCCTGGCCGGTGAGTACGTGCTGGCGGTGCGCCTGGCGGGGACACCCGAGACCGTGGCCCTGTCGGTGCTGGAAGGCACGCAGGACGCTTCTGCCGCTGCCCCCGTGCCTGTCGATTCGAGCCTGCAGGACGTGTCGCTGGACGCCACCGACAACGTCGCGACGCGCAGCTTCGTCCTCGCGCAGCGGACGCTGCTGCTGCTGGAGTCCAGCCTGGCCGAAGGCGAGGTGGCGCCGCGGATGGTGATCCGCAGCCTTGCCAGCGGTGCCCCCGTCTACGACACCAGCGTGGGCGATGCCATCCCATGGCAGGGATTGGCCTGGCTGGAGCCTGGCGAATACGAGATCGAGTTCAGCATCGCCGCCGACACGCCCGCTCCGGTGCGCGTGGAGTACCGGCTGCACGACCTGTCGGCAGCGGGCACCGGCCTGGCGGCGGGCGTGCAGGACCTGGTCCTCTTGCCGGGCGGCCAGTTTGCCGCGTACAGCCTGCCCATGCAGGCCAACCGGATGCAGGTGCTGAGCTTGTCGCATCCGGACCGCGACGCCAGCGAGGGCGAGATCTGGGCGCTCGACGAAGCCGGCAGGGTCTACGACAACAGCACCGGCGAACTCTGGCAGTGGCCCGAGGCGGATGCCACCTACACGATCGTGCTGCGGGTGCCTTCGGATGGCTGGAGCCTGAAGCTGCGCACTGCCGCCGAAGCGGTCGCGGACGAGACGGCCGGCATGCCGGCAATCGAGCTCGGCACGGGCGTGTCGTTCACGGCAAGCCCCGACAACGGCTACCTGGCGACCTATGTGCTCGACCTGGCACAGCCCGCCGTGCTGCTGATGGACCCGGCCACCAGCAGCGGCTTCACCTGGTACGACATCTACAGCAACGAGACCGACGGCTACACGAGCGGCTCCTTCGGCGACGGGCAACCCTGGGCCATGCGCCGGTTGCCGGCGGGCCGCTATGTGGTCAATGTGCAGGGCAGCGATCCCGGCGACGGCAGCTCGCACGAGGCAACGTTCACCGTGCGTTCCTTCGACATCGATTCGCTGCCCGTGCTGGAAGCCGGCGTGGCCGACACGCAGGTGACGGCCAACGTGGAGCCGTTCTACGCACGGCGCTTCGTCGCGCAGGCAGGCGACATCCTGGAATTCGACGTGCCGGCCCTCTCCGGTTCCGTCGGCGACGCGCTCGCGGTCTACGGCCCCGACGGCGAGCGGCTGCAGCGCCCCGACTGGTGGCAGGATGCGGGGCCGAACCGCCTGCGCCTGCTGGCGCCGGCCGCCGGGAGCTACCTGGTCCTGAGCCAGTCGCAGGAATTGCTGCGCGGCCACCCCGACGACCTGCAGATCGCGCTCACCAGCCAGGAGACGCTCGATGTCGCCGCCCCGCCCTTGACGTTCGGGAGTGCGGCGCATCTGCATCTGGAGTTGTGGGAGTCGCAGAGCCTGCGCCTGCAGGTCGACGGGGCGGGCCTCTACTCGCTGGCGATTCTGAGCCCGCAGTACCGGCCGGGCTATTGGACCTTGCGCGACGTCTTCGGCAACGATGTGGCCTCGGGCGGTGCGTACGGCAACGTCCTGGACCGCCGGCAGCTGGCCGCCGGCGTGTACGAACTGGTGGTGACGAACAACGACTACTGGTACTACGGCTCGCGCGATTTCCTGGTCCAGGTCGACAGCGCCGCGCTCGCCCATCCACTGGGCGACCTGCCGGTGACCGGCAATGCCGCCGACGGCATGCTGCAGAGGCTGGACCTGGTCGCGGGCGAGGAGCTGACGCTCCAGTTTCAGGGCAATATCGTGTGGGACCTGGTCGGCCCCGACGGCGAGCTCGCGCTGTCCTACCTGTACGGCGGCGACGGACCGTACCGCTTCGTGCCTGCCGCCACCGGCAGCTACCTGCTGTTCCCGAGGGACTACTGGGGCTCGGTGGACACCGGCGCGGGCTCCATCGTCCTCGACGGCAGTTTCACGATCACGCGCACCAACCGCATCGAAGCGCCGCTGCTGTTCGGCGAGCCCCTGCAAGGGCCGGCGGCGTCGGATGAATTGCGGGTCTACACCTTCGAGCTCGCCCAGACGCACCGTGTTTTCATGGACGCGCTTACCGAGCGCACGCCCGGCTGGGTGCTGCTGCGGGATGGCCAGGAGGTCGCGAACGGCTGGTACCGCTACTACAACCGCCTGGGCGTGGAGCCGCTGGAACTGGACGCCGGCAGCTACCAGCTGGAGATGGCGGCGGACGGCGACTGGTCGGACGCCAGCCTGCGCCTGATCGATGCGGCCGAGGTGCCGCGGATCGAACTGCTGGCCACCGATACCGAGGTGCGGGCGGAGTTGCAGGGCGGTGAGGCGCAGGTTTTCCGGTTCCACGCCGCCGCCGGCACCCGCGTGATCCTGAGTTCCGGATACTTCCAGTGGACCTTGCTGGACGGCTCGGGCCAGCAGATCGATTCAGGCTACGGCGGCGACAGCGAGCGCGAGATCCTGGCCAACGCGCCGGGTGACTACTACCTCGTCGCCGATACCTACCCCAATGGCGGTGGCGGTGGGGGCGGTTCCTTTGCGTCCGCCTTCGGGGGCGAGGCGCCAACGGCACCCGGCATCGGCAGCGGCGACCTGCTGTGGACTTTGCGCGCCGAAGCGATCGCCGAGCCGACGGCACCCGAGCTGCCGGAGCTGGCGGTCGGCGACTGGCAAGACCTCGCCGGCTTCGATCCCGGCACCCGTTCCACGACCTATCGCTTCAGCGCGGACCAGGCCGGCTGGATGTGGATCGACGAGTCGGCTTCCAGCGCCGGGCGGGTGCGCGTCACCGACATGGACGGCCGCGTGCTGTTCGACGCGAACCCGGGCTCGCCCTTCGTGCCCATGCTGGCCGTGCTTCCCGGCGCGGGCGAGTACCGCATCACGGTCACGAACGACAACTGGAACTACGGGCAGACCCGGCTGCGGCTCACGGCGATGCAGCCCGAGGACGCTCCGGCGATCGTGGCCGATACCGAGATCGCCGGCGTCATCACCGGCAGCGCGGCGCCGACGGTGCTGCGGCTGGACCTGCCGGCTGGCATGCCCCTGTTGATCGACCCCTATGGCGGCTCGACCAGCAGCGTGCAGTGGCACTTGCTCTCGTCGCTGGGGCGGGTCGTCAGCAGCGGCAACTTCGGGTCCGACAGCGGTCCCTTCATGCCGGACGGGCCCGGCCCCCACTACCTGGTGCTGGGTGGCGCGGTCGACAGCGCCTACCGCTTCGCGCTGCGCGCCAGCGGCCAGCCGCTGCCGTTCAACCAGACGGTCACCGGCGAACTGGACCCGGATGCGCAGGCCCTGACGGTCTACAGCTTCCACCTGGACCAGCCGACGGCCCTGGGCTTCGACGTGCTGACCAACAACAGCAACGTGCGCTGGATCCTGAACGGCCCGGCCGGCACGGTGTTCGACCAGGGCATGCCGACTTCCCTGTACATGCCCTACCCGCAGTACCCGTGGTACTCCTGGTGGGTAACGTCACCGGACCCGGTGCAGCCGCGCCTGCCGGCGGGCGACTACACGCTGACGCTGCAACACAACGCCCCCGGCACGGAGCCGTATGCGTTCCGCGTGCTCGACCTGAACGGGGCCACCGAGCTGGCGCCCAACACGCCGATCGTGACGCACGTGGATCCGGCCAACGGCATGCGCTTCTTCAGCTTCCAGGCCCAGGCCGGCGAGCGCCTCTACCTGGACGGACAGGCCGTCACGACCGGGCTCGAGCCCTGGCCCTGGTATTCCCCCGCCACCCCTCCGGTGGCGGATGGGTCGCTGAAGTGGCGCCTGCTGGACCCGCTGGGGCGCGACGTGTTCAACAGCACGATGGGCTACATCAACTACCAGGCCCGCTGGAACTACGAGCGCGGCTACTACGAGGGCTACGCGGCGACCTTTTCCCCGTACGACCAGGAGCCGCAGCGCCTGCAGCTCACCGGCACCTACACGCTGGTGGTGGAGGGCGAGTACGCCAGCCCCGAGGCGGCGACGGCGGATTTCGCCTTCCAGGTCGTGCACGTGCCGGAGCAGCCCGCCACGCAACTGGACAGCCTGGTGGCCTTCCCGGCGCCGGACCTCACCGTCAACAGCGTGGAGCTCCTGACCGCCGGCGCCTTGCATAGCGGCGACGAACTCACGGTGCGCTGGACCCTCGAAAACCGCGGCAACCGGCCGGCGGCGGCCGACTGGAACGACCGCATCGTCGTGCGCAACGAGGACACCGGTGCGGTGCTCGCCACCGTCACGGTGCCGTATCGCGCGACCGGCAGTGACGGCGTGCTGGCGGAAGGGACCGCGCGCACCCGCTCCTGGACGCTGCGCCTGCCCGATGGCTCCGCTTCCGTCGGCCGCGTGAGCGTGACCGTCAGCGCCGACGCGGACCGTTTCATCCGCGAAAGCAACAGCGGCGGCAACGCCGAAGGGAACAACGCCTTCACGGTCGAAACGACGGTGGCGTCGACTCCTTATGCGGACCTGCGCGTGGACGCTTTCGCGCTCACGCCGCCCGGCAACTTCACCCCTGGCGGCACCGTGCTGGCGACGTGGGAAACGGTCAATGCGGGTGACAAGGCCGTGAGCGGCACCTGGGGCGAGCGCCTCGAGGTGGTGGACGCGGCCTCCAATCGCGTGATCGCAACGATTTCCTTGCGCGACGATGCGGCGAGCGCGCCGTTCGGCGCCGGCGCTAGTCGCGCCCGCAGCGTGTCCATCCCCTGGCCCGGCGGCGCCGCCGCGGCCGGCGCCTTCGTGTTCCGCGTGCTGCTGGACACGGCGGGCGAGGTGGTGGAATCGAATGCCGACGGCAGCGCGGAGGCGAACAACAGCGCCGAGATCCATCGCAGTTCGGGCCCCGACCTGGCCGTCTCCGGCCTCGCGGTCGACGCGGGCACCATCCAGGCGGGCGGGCTGGTCACCGTCCGTTGGACCGAGAGCAACAGCGGCGGCGTGCCGCTGTTCGGTCCCTACCAGGACCGCATCACGGTCCGCAACGGTGCCAGCGGCCTGCTGCTGCTGGATACCGCCGTCGCCTCGGACCTGCAGCAGCTCCCCGGCCAGCGGCTCGACCCGGGCCAGTCGCTGGAGCGGAGCTTCACCTTCCGCCTGCCTGACGGACTGCGCGGCACGGGCCCCATCCAGATCACGGTGACCGGGGACCAGAACCTGGCCGGCATCGGCAGCCTGTTCGAATTCCGGGTCGACGGCGACGCGGAAGCCGACAACACGGCTGCGGCCTCGGTGGAATCGCTGCCCCGGGCCTACGCGGACCTGGGCGTGGCGCTGCTGGAAACCCCGTCCACGGCCGTGTCCGGCCAGCCGCTCACCCTGCGCTGGCAGGTGAGCAACCACGGGCAGGCGGTGACAGGCGCCGCGTGGAACGACCAGGTCGTCCTCAGCCGCGACGGCATCATCGGCAATGCCGACGACGTGATCGTCGCTACCGTGCGCCACGTGGGCGCGCTGCAGGCGGGCGAGAGCTACGAAGTGGCCACCACGGTGCTGCTGCCCAACGTGTCCGACGGCAGCTACTACCTCGGCGTGCGCAGCGACACGGCACTGGAGGTGCTCGAGCCCGACACCCGACCCGACAACGCCAGCACCGCTGCCGCCGTCGTGCTGACGGCGCCGTTCGCGGACCTGTTGGTGGAGCAGGTCACCACCCCCCCGGAGGCGCGCAGCGGCGACGACATCAACGTCAGCTGGCGGGTGCGCAACATCGGCAACGCGGCCACGCCGGCGGCGGTGTGGAACGACCGCGTGGAACTGGTCCGCATGCTGGCCGGGGGCGGCGAAACCATCGTCGCGACCTACACCGTGGTGCACGCCGGGGCGGCCGCGGCCAACGGCGAGTACACGGCGCAGGCGCGCCTGTCGCTGCCGCGTGACCTGCAGGGCGACCTGCGGGTCAGGGTGACGGCCAACCTGGGTGGCTACGCCGCCGAGGGCGGCCAGGGCGCGGCCAACAACACCGCCGTCGCGCCGGGCGTGCTGCGTGTGTCGCTCTCGCCGGTACCCGACCTGCGGGTCGCCGACGTGAGCGGGCCGCAGCAGGTCAAGCCCGCGCAGGCCGTGACGGTCCAATACCAGGCGAGCAACGCCGGCACCGGCGACACCGCCAATGCCTGGCGCGACATCGTGTACCTGCGTTCCGACACCGGCGCGCTGACCTACGTCGGCGAGGCATGGAACGTCGGCCCGCTGGCGGCGGGCGCCAGCGTCCTGCGCTCGGTGCAGGTGACCGTCCCGTACTGGATCGCCGACGGCAACTACTACTGGGAGGTCGTCACCGACTCCGACAACACCGTCTACGAACGCACGGACGAGGGCAACAACGGGGCGCGCGGCACCTTGCCGGTCCGCGTGGCCACGACCGACCTCAAGGTGACGCAGGTGAGCGGGCCCGCCACCATCGTTTCCGGCGCCACGCTGACGGCAACGTGGACGGTGGCCAACCCCGGCGGGCCGGCGGAAGGCACCTGGGTCGACAACGTCTACCTGTCCCGCGGCGGCCAGATGCGGCTGCTGGCGCAGGTGCCGCACGGCGGGCCGCTCGCCAGCGGCGGCAGCTACCAGGCGTCGGCCAGCTTCGAGGTGCCGCTGGACTTCGACGGCGACTACGAACTGGTGGTGGTCGCCAACGCGGCCGGCGCGCTGGGCGAACGCAACACGGCGGACAACAAGGCCAGCCGGGCGGTCGCCGTGGAACTCGCCGCGTACGCGGACCTCGCCGTCAGCGCGGTCAGCGCCCCGGCCCAGGTCATTGCCGACCCGGCCTACCTGGCGTTCTCCTATACGGTCACCAACCAGGGCACGGGCGAAGGGCGCAGCGGCCAATGGACCGACAAGGTGGTGCTGTCCGGCGACGCCATCGTCGGCAACGGCGACGACGTGGTGGTCGCGCAGCTTGCGCACGACGGGGCGCTGGCGGTGGGTGCGAGCTACACGCGCAACGAACGCATCCAGTTGCCGCTGGGCCTCACGGGCCGCTACCGGCTGTACGTCGTCAGCGATGCCACGGGCGCCGTGTTCGAGAACGGCGCGGAAGCCAACAACCAGGCGCAGGCGGCGCTGCAGACCGACGTGATGCCGGTGCCCTACGCCGACCTGCGGATCGAGTCCGTGGCCGCGAGCGGCGTGCCGCTCAGCGGCCGTGCCGTGCACCTGACCTGGACCGTCGCCAACCGCGGCATCGGCAGCACCAGCACCGACAGCTGGAGCGACTCCATCTGGTTGAGCCGCAATCCGGACGGCAGCGGGGTGGTGACGAACTACGCCGCGGCCGGCCACCTGGGCCAGCTGGAGGTGGGTGGCACGTACACGCGCTCCGTCGACGTGGTGTTGCCGGAAGGGATCGAGGGCGACTTCTACCTGAACGTGCGCACCGGCGGCCCGTTCGAGTTCCTCTTCAGCGGCAACAACCAGGCTTCCACCAGCGCGATCCCGGTCAGCCTTTCGGTGTCGCCCGACCTGGTCGTCGAGTCGGCCGGCCTGCCGGCGACGGCGCAGGAAGGCGCGCTGATCGAGGTGAACTGGACGGTGATCAACCAGGGCGGCGCGCGCGCCGAGGGCACGTGGACCGACAACCTGGTGCTGGTGCCCGCCAGCGGCCAGGGCGCCAGCATCTCGCTGGGCAGCTTCACCTACGACCGCGGCCTGGATTCGGGCATCCGCTACACGCGCACGGAGCAGGTGCGCCTGCCCGGGCGGCTGGAAGGCGTGTACCGCCTGCAGGTGGTGACCAACGCCAACCTGGGCACCTACGGCGCCCAGGTGTACGAATACGGCGGCGCGCGCAACAACAACCGCTTCACCGCCAGCGCCTCGACCGAAGTCAGCCTGCTGCCGCGGCCGGACCTGCGCATCGGAACGCTGACGGCGCCGGAGCACGTGATCGCCGGCGGCAGCGTCGCGGTGCGCTACACGGTGACGAACCAGGGCCCGGTGGCCGCCTCGGGCCGCTGGGTCGAGCGCGTCTACCTCTCGCTGGACGGCAACCTGAGCGGTGACGACGTGCTGGTCGGCCGCTTCGACAACGGTTCCGCGCTGGCGCCGACGGAGAGCTACGCGAACGAGAGCGCCAGCGTCGACATCCCGATCCGCTACCGCGGCGACGCCTACCTGATCGTGGTCGCGGACTCCAGCGGCAACATCGACGAATACCCCAACGAAGGCAACAACGCCAAGGCGGTCCACATCACCGTCGATGCCGTGGCCTTCAGCGACCTCGTCGCCAGCAACGTGGTGGCGCCCGACCAGGCGGTGCACGGTTCGTCGATTTCGGTGAGCTACAAGGTCGCCAACAAGGGCAGTGCGGCCACCCGCGGCGACTCGGCCAGCCGCACGAGCTGGACGGACACCATCTGGCTCGCGCGCGACCGCACGCGGCCGGGCAAGGGCGGCGACATCAAGATCGGCGAGGTCACGCATTCCGGCCTGCTGGCCGTGGGCGAGGACTACCTGAACACCGTGCAGGTCAACCTGCCCGCGGGGCTGAACTCAGGCCAGTACTACATCACCGTCTGGACCGACTCGTACGACGTGATGCTGGAGGACACGCTGGCCTCCAACCTCAACCCGGACGACCCGAACCAGTTCGACAACAACAACTACAAGGCGCGGCCGATCAGCATCCTTGGCATCACGCCGCCGGACCTGGCGCTCACCGCACTGACGGCTGCAAGCACGGCCAGCGCGAACGCGCCGCTCACCTTCAGCTACACGGTGCAGAACAAGGGCGACGCCCTGGGCGGCCGCTGGTGGGACTCGGTGTTCCTGGCCGATACCAACGACCTCGCCACCGCCACCAAGGTCTGGAGCCTGGGCAGCTGGGAACAGGTGCGGGGGCTCGGCAACGGCGAGAGCTACACGGTCACGCAGTCGGTGAACTTCGGGCCGAGCGTGGAAGGCCTGTACCTGATCGTGAAGACCGACGCCAACGGCAACGTCGGCGAGATTTCCGAGAGCAACAACGCCAAGGCGGCGAGCACGGCCGTCACGCCGGCGCCATCGGACCTGCGCGTGACCAGCGTCGTCACCCAGCCGCAGAACTTCTCCGGCGAGGAGACGCTGGTGTCGTGGACCGTCACCAACCAGGGCGCGGACGTCTGGGGCGGGACGCAGGGCTGGATGGACGGCATCTACATCAGCAAGGACCCGACCTTCATCCCCGGGCGCGCATCGCTGGCCGGCAGCCTGGTCCACGTCAACAACGCCGGCTTCGCCAACGGCGCGAGCTACACCGCCAGCGCCACGGTGCGCCTGCCGGAAGGCGCGGACGGCACCTACTACATCTACGTCATCACCGACATCAGCCACAACGGCGACGGCTTGGCGATCGGCCCGTCCGGCTACCCGATCCCGCTGGCGTCGGGCGAGATGCGGCTGCGCGGCGACGGCCCCGGCTCGGCACGCTACTACTCGAACAACGTCTACGAAGACCTGCGCAACGACAACAACATGGGGTCGGCGCCGCTGCAGATCACCTACCGCGAGCCGGACCTGGTGGTGCAGTCCATCGTCCTCTCATCGCCGGAGGCGCCCTCCGGCACGCCGATCACCGTCACCTGGACGGTGCGCAACGAGGGCACGCGCGCCACGCGCACCACGGGCTGGCTGGACGGCGTCTACCTCTCGCGCGACGCTTCGCTCGACCCGACGGACGAACCGCTGGTGGACCGCGGCAGTGATTTCGAAAGCTTCTGGCGCGTCAAGCAGACCTCGATGCCGCCGCTGACGCTGCCCGACGGCCAGCGCGTGCCCCACTACCTGCAGCCCGGGGAGAGCTACACCGCCTCGGCGACCTTCAACCTGCCCGACTCGGTCAGCGGTGACTTCCACGTTCTCGTCAAGACCGACACCCAGTTCGTCCGCGACCTCTACGGCTCCAGCGCCAGCACCATCCGCGACGGCCTGCCGGCGATAGGCGCGGTGAACGACTCGGTGCACGAGTTCGCCGACGAGGGCAACAACATCACCGGCACCACGCTGAGGATCCTCGCGGTGACGCCGCCCGACCTGCAGGTGACGGCGGTGAGCGCGGTGGACCACGTGACGGCGGGCCAGAACTTCACGGTGCGCTACACGGTCAGCAACCTGGGCGGCACACCGCCGCCGGACCAGCTGCGCTGGAACGACCTGATCTACCTGTCCAAGGACCGCTTCCTGGACGTCAACCAGGACCGCTACGTCGGCTACATCGCCCACGGCGGCGGCCTGGCGGCCGGTGGCAGCTACGACGCACAGTACACCGTCAACGCGCCGCGCGACCTGTCCGGGCCGTACTACGTCTTCGTCGTGGCCGACCCGGCGCGGGCCTGGGGCAAGGGCGAGTTCGGCGACGTGCGCGAGTTCGGCAAGGACCAGAACAACGCCATCGCGGCGGCGCAGCCTGTCCTCATCGAAACGCCTCCGCCGGCGGACCTGAAGGTGTCCGACGTCGTCGTGCCCGCGCAGGGCACGGTGGGCGCGCCGGTGGCGATCACCTACACCGTCCTGAACGATTCGGACTATCCGGCCCTGGGCCACTGGACCGACGCCCTGTACCTGTCCTCGGACAACGCCTGGGACCTGGGCGACAAGCTGCTGGGCAAGGTCGACCGCACCGCCGGCGACCTGGCCGGCCATGCCAGCTACACCGCCACGCTGACCGCCAACCTGCCGCCGCTGAAGGAGGGCGGCTGGCGCATCATCGTGCGGCCGGACCTGTACAACGACGTGTACGAAGGGGCGATCACCTACACCTCGACCGGCCTGAACATGGCCCCCGGCGAGGCCAACAACCGCATAGCGTCCGGCAGCTCGATCCAGGTGACGGTGCCGCCGCTGGCGCTGGCCGCACCGCAGAAGATCACGGTTTCCAGCGGCGACGTGCGCCTCTACAAGGTGAGCGTGCTGGCCGGCGAGACGCTGCGCGTCAGCCTCGATTCCGCCGCCGCGGACGGCGCCAACGAGGTGTACATCCGCTACGGCGACATCCCGACCTCGTATGCCTACGATGCCGCCTACGGCAACCCGGTGGCGCCTGACCAGCAGGCGGTGATCCCGAGTACGCAGGCCGGCGATTACTACGTGCTGGTGCGCTCGCGGGAGACCGCCGCCAACACGCAGATCACGGTGCGCGCGGACCTGCTGCCGCTGATGATCACGAGCGTCACCCCCGACGAAGGCGGCACCGGCGACGACGACCACCGCTGGGTGACGGTGGACATCACGGGCGCCCGCTTCAAGGCCGGCGCGCTGGTCAAGCTGGCCCGTCCCGGCGTGGCCGAGATCGAGCCCGCCCGCTGGCAGGTGCTGGACGCGACGCACATCCGCGCGGTGTTCGACCTGCGCACCGCGCCCCACGGCCTGTACGACCTGACCGTGATCAACCCGGACGGCAGCACCGTCACCGAGCCCTATCGCTACCTGGTGGAGCGCGGCATCGAGGCCGACGTCACCATCGGCATCGGCGGCCCGCGCACGCTCGCGCCGGGGGACCGCGGCACCTACAGCGTCAGCCTGCAAAGCCTGACCAACGTCGACACGCCCTATGTGCGCTTCGACATCGGCGCCCCGAACATGGGCTACAGCACCGACGTGCTGGAAGGCCTGTCGCTGCCCTACCTGGTGTTCGGCAGCAACATCGGCGGCCAGCCCGACGGCCGCACCACCGAAACGGCCGGCAACACGCAGCTCTATGGCGCGACGCCCACCCAGCTGACCGACGCCACCGGCGCGGTTCGCACGGACATTGCCTGGGCCCGCCTGGACGGCACGCTGAACACGTCGGGTTTCAACCTGGCGCCGGGCTACGCCATGGACGTCGCGGGCCAGGGCTTCGTGGGCGCCACCTTCAACGTGCAGACCTATCCCGGGCTGGCCGAGTGGATCGCGCACGACTTCGAAGGGCTGCGCGACCGGCTGTACCAGGTGCGGCCCGACTGGCAGGCGCAGGGGCTGCTGGATGGCGGCGTCGCCGACCTGAACAAGATCGAGGCCGGCCTGGCTGCGCGCTTCCTTTCCGACGAACCCGACGAGCACATCACCAAGAAGGAAGCGCTGGCGATGCCCTTCCGCTTCAACGTGGTCGGCGCGGCCACGCCGCTGACGCGTGACGAGTTCATCGCGGACCAGAAGGCCCATGCCGGGAAGCTGCGCGCGGCGATCCTGGCCGACGCTGCGGCCCCCACCAGCCTTCGCGTGCTGGCCGCGGATGCCGAGCAGTGGGAGCAGGGCTGGCTGGGCGCGCTCGAATCCGCCGGCTTGCTGCGTCCGCTGGACGAGGCGCCGCCGATCCGCAACGGCGCCAAGGTCATCAGCCTGAACGCCACGCTCGCCACCGGCATCCTGCTGTCGCACGCGGGGGAGAACTACCGCACCCAGGCCGACATCCTGGCCTTCTTCTCGCAGGTGCAGAAGTGGTACGGCGACACCTCCAGGTGGGCCGGCGACCCGCAGGCGGCGCGGGCGCAGATCGACCACTACGAGGTCCGCTACGACGACGAGGGCAACTACGTGGAAAGCCCGGTGCCGGTGATGGCCAACCCGGCCGACTACGACCTGGGCGCCGGCGTGGACACGCACTTCATCAACTTCAACGCATTCGCCGGCGGCGTGGCGGAACAGGAGTACATCCGCGGGCTGGGCATCACGCAGCAGGCCTTGAACCTCACGCAATACCTGCAGCAGGCCGCCGCATCGAACGCGCCGGTCTCGGTGCAGGGGCCCCAGGGAAGCCCCGGCGCGGACGGCTCGGGCTACGTGCCGGCCGGCGTGGCGCTGCCCTATTCGATCAGCTTCAGGAATCCGTCCGGCAGCGCCGTCGGCCAGCTGCGGATCGTCACCGAACTCGATGCCGACCTCGACCCGCGCAGCCTGCGCCTGGGCGACCTGAAACTGGGCGACATCAACGTCCACATCCCGCCCGGGCAGGCGAACTTCCAGGGCGACTTCGACTTCAGCGGCGGCAAGGGCTTCATCCTGCGCGTCAGCGCCGGCGTCGATGCCGAACACCGCATCGCAACCTGGCTGCTGCAGGCCATCGACCCCGACACGGGCGAGGTGCTGCACGACGCGCTGCGCGGCCTGCTGGCGGCGCCGGTCGACGCCGCCCAGTCCTCGCGCGCGGCCCTGCTCGAAGGCTTCGTCAGCTACACGATCGTCGGCAGCGAAGAGAGCGACACGGAGACGGTGATCTCCGCCTCCGCCCGCGTGTTCTTCGACGACGCGCCGCCGGCGGAAAGCGCGGCCACCAGCGTGAAGCTGGACCGCACGGCGCCGGGCACGCAGCTTGCGGCGACCGACCTGGGCAGCAATGCGCAAGGCCAGCACCAGTACGACGTGCACTGGACCGCCACCGACGACGTCTCGGGCGTGAAGCACGTGACGGTCTACGTCGCCCAGGACGGCGGCGACTTCAAGATCTGGCTGCGCCAGGTGGCGGACCGCACGCAGGCGATCTTCACCGGCGCAGCGGGCAGCAGCTACGAATTCCTGGCGGTCGCCACCGACAACGCGGGCAACCGCGAAGCGGCGAGCGTGGCCAATGCGGTGCTGCCGGATGACGGCAGCCGGCAGGCCCTGCTGGACGCGCTGGGCTCGACCGAAAGCGTGGAGCAGACGCCGGAGCTGCCGCTGGCGACGCCGGGGCGGGTGTATGCGGACAATGCCTTGTTCACGCAGGCGCAGAAGCAGCTGCCGGGCTTTGTCGCCTCCGTGCAGACGCCGGAACTGCAAAGCGTGGTGGCGCCGCTCGCGCTGCGCAGTTTTGCCGAAGGTTTCACCGCCAGCGCGGCCGACGTCGGCGCCCTGGCGATGGTGCAGTTCCCCGATGGCACGCTGCTGGTGAGTGCCGGCGCGCAGCGCAACGAAGTCTATGTGTTCGGCAAGGAAGGCGGGCGCAGCACGGTGCCGCCGTTCACGCTGGACCAGCCGGTGCTGGACATGGCGCTGGATGCGCTCGGGCAGCTGTGGGTGCTGACCGGCCACGACCTGCTGCAGGTGGATCCCGCCAGCGGGGCGATCCTGCGCGAGGTGCAGGGCCCGGGCCAGCAGGAGCTGACCCACGCACTGGCCATCCATCCGGTGACCGGTGAGATCTATGTCTCCTCGGGCGCCGGCATCGAGGTGTTCAAGCCGGGCGAGCCGAATGCGGCGCGTGCCTGGCGGCACTTCAGCAACGAGCGCGTGGGCGATCTCGCATTCGGCTCCGATGGCCGCCTCTGGGGCGTGCGCTGGACCGGCTCGCGCATCGCGGGCGCCGACGCGGCGGCGACGACGGACATCGTCAGCTTCCCCATGAGCGGGCGGACCGCGGGGCGTGCGGAGCTCGAATTCCGCATGGCCGGCGTGATCGACAGCATCGCCTTCGGCAAAGCGGGAACGGCGCTCGACGGACTGCTGGTCGCCAGCAGCAACCTGCTGCAGCGTCCGGTCAAGGACGACACGGCCGCCCCGCACCAGGCCAGCGTCTGGGGCATCTCGTTGCGCAAGCGCGAGGTCCTCAAGCTGGCCCAGGGCGGCACGCGCGGCGAAGCCGTGCTCACCACCCTCGACGGGCGCATCCTGCTGGCGCAGACCGGTGGCGTGGACGAGATCGCGCCGCTGCAGGCACCCAAGGTGCAGTCGATCAGCGTCCCCGATGGCGCGGTCGTTCCGCTGCCGCTCGGCGGCGTGGCCGTGCGCTTCGACCAGCCGATGTGGACCGCGGACGGCGCGGGCTCCGTGCTCGACCCGTCCAACTACCGCTTCGTCGGGCTGGGCGTGAACGCGGGCGAGACTTTCAATCCGACCACGGTGCGCTGGGACGCCGCGACCCGCAGCGCCATCATCGACGTCAACGCCTTGCCCTCGGGGCAGTGGCAGCTGGAAATCGCTTCCACGCTGGCGAGCGCGGCGGAGATCCAGCTGGGCACGCGCTACGTGAGCAGCTTCACCACCGTGGTGGACCTCAGCCACCAGGTTCAACTGAGCTTTTCCAACACGCGCGGCAACCGGGCCACCGGTGAAGTCAGCTACGACATCGACATCAGGAACATCGGTACCGACGACATCCGCGGCCCGCTGACCTTGCTGCTCGACCCGCTGCGCGCATTCGGCGTCGCGATCGCGGGCGCGGCGAGCCAGCAGGAACTCTGGGTCCTCGACCTCAGCGCCGGGCTCCAGGCCTTTGGCGGCAAGCTGCCGGTGGGGGCCACCCTGGTCGGCCAGACCGTCACCATCCGGCCGCTCGCGTCCCTTGCGCCCGGCCTGGCCGCGCTGGTGCGCGCCGATTTCGGGCATGGCATCTACGCACTGCCGCTGGCCAACACGCCGCCCACGCTGGGTATCGGCGCGGGAGAGGCCGGAGTCGCACCCGACATGAACTCCAGCGACCTTGGTGCGGCCGTCGCCGGCCAGGCCTGGACGGCGGACCTCGAGGCCGTGGATTTCGACAGTGCACGGATCTACTGGCAACTGGTCAGCGCACCGCCAGGCGTTTCGCTCGTTGCGCAGCCGGGATACGACGCGCAGGCCGATGGCTACCACCACGGTGCCACGCTGGCGTGGACGCCGTCCGCCCGTGACAGCGCCGACACGGAGATCGTCGTGCGCGTGCAGGACAGCCGTGGCGGCGTGCAGACGCGCCGCTTCCACGTCGCGGTCGCCGGCGGCAACCGTGCGCCGGTGATCGATGACATGGGCGTGATCGCGCTGGCGGAGGGCGATTCGCTGCTGCTGCCTTTCCTCACTTCCGACGCCGACGGCCAGGTTCTGACCTTGAGCATGGCCCACCTGCCGCCCGGTGCGACCTTCGATGCAGGCGCCGGGACGCTGTCGTGGGCGCCCGGCTACGACCAGGCCGGCGTCTACGAAAACGTCACGGTACGCGCAAGCGACGGCATCACCACCGTGCAGCGCAGCTTCACCATCGCGGTCCTGCAGGGCTACGCCCAGCCGGTGCTTGGAGCCACCAGCGCCCAGACCCTGCGCGAGGGCGACGCCTTCGCGCTGCAGCTGGCCGGCTCCCTGCCGGGTGCGCAGCGCACCGGAACCACGCGCTGGGAACAGCCGGACGGCACCGTCGTCACGCTCGATTTCGCCGCCCCGTGGCTGCCGGGCGGCGCCACGCTGAACAGCGACACCGGCTGGTTCGCATGGAAGCCGGGCTTCAGCCAGCACGGCACCGTTCGCGTGCCGGTCACGTTGACAGCCACCTACCAGGCGCCGGATGGCAGCGATCCCGTCGTCACCCGTGTCACGCGGGAACTGGTCCTGAACGTGCTCAATGCCAATGGGGCGCCGGCGTTCGATGCCGATGTAGCCGGCACCTGGAACGTGCTGGAAGGCCAGCCGCTGCGCATCAGCGTCTTTGCCTTCGATCCGGACAACGCGGAGTTCGAGCCCAAGGTCCGCCTCACGCCGACCGCGCCCGCGACCGGGCTGGACACCACGGCAGCGAC
>JAQGMU010000079.1 GCA_028292195.1 Ramlibacter sp.
CGAAGAGACCAGCAGGCTGGCCGCCACCCCCGCGATGATCCAGTGCCCGGTCTGCAGCATGGCCGGCTGCCAGCTTTCCGGCAGCCAGCTGCGGAACAGGTCCACACCGACGTGCTGGCTGCGTGCCAGCACGGTGGCGGCGCCGAAGAACACCAGCACGATCATCAGCGCCCGCGCCACTTCCTCCGCCCAGTCCACCGGGTCGTGCAGGAAGTAGCGGTAGATCACGGACACGAACACCGTCAGCACGTCGGCCGCCAGCACGGCGCCCGAGAGGTATTCGGTCCAGCGGGTCAGCCAGGCGAGCCAGCGGCCCGGCGGGCTCTCGTGCGCGAAGCCCCAGCTCGGGACCTGCGCCTCATGGCCCAGCGGCAGGGCCGCGTCGGGGGGGAACACTGCGGCCATCTGCGCCACCTTCAGGCGCGGACTTTGGCGGCGGCGTCGAACAGCGGCGCCGTGGCGGGATGCTGCTTGGCGAAGTCCGACCACAGGCGCGCCTGCATCTCCTTGCGCACGGCAGCGCGGTCGCTGGGCGACATCGGGAAGAAGGTCATGCCCTTGCGCTTCAGTTCCTCGATGGCAGCGCCGGCCTTGTCGTTGGCGATCAGGCGCTGCTGGTCGGTGGATTCCTGCACCGCCTTCAGGAAGCCCGGACGGAGACTGGCGGGAATCTTGTCCATGCTGCGGCGGCCGATCACCACCACCATCGGGCTGAACAGGTGCTCGGTCTGCCAGCATGACCTGGTCACCTCGTTCAGCTTGCTCGCCAGCACCGTGCCGGCGTCGTGCTCGAAGCCGTCCACCACGCCGGTCTGCGCCGACATGTAGAGCTCGCCGAAGGGAATGGGCGTGGGGATGGCGCCCATGATCTTGAAGGTCTCGATGAAGGCCGGCGTGGGCAGCACGCGCAGCTTGACGCCCTTGATGTCGGCCAGCGACTTGATCTGCTGCTTGCTGTAGACGTTGCGCGGGCCGAAGTGCGAGGCCCAGGTCAGGATGGTGCAGCCCGCGCGCTTCTGCAGCATGTCGTTGAGCGTGGCGCCGACCGAGCCTTCCAGGGCCTTGGCGACCTGCGTGTAGCTGTCGAACAGGTAGCCCAGGTCCAGCATGCCGATCTCCGGCAGCACGGTGGCCCAGATCGACGAGCCCGCCACCATCATGTCGATGGCGCCCACCTTCACCTGCTGCACCACGTCGCTTTCCTTGCCCAGCTGGTTGTTGGGGAAGTAGTCGAGGCGGATCGCGTCGCCCACCGTGTTCTTCAGGTTGGCCTGCAGCCGCCGGTACCAGACGTAATGCGCCGCGTTGTCGTCGGCGGTCATGGTGGACGAGAACCGCAGCGCGAGCGGGGCCTGGGCATGGGCCAGGAACGCCGGCGCCGTCAGGGCGGCGGCGCCGGTGGATTGCAGGAAGTGGCGGCGAGAGAGGGCCATGGGGTTTGTCTCCGGGTGGTTGGCTGGCCCGCACTGGAGTGCGGTGTATCGATTTACTGAACCGATTTAGTGTATCGATACACTGAAAATGCCAAACAGGGTTTACCCGGAGCGGGCAAGGCGAATCAGCGGGACTTGCGCGGCGGCTTGGCGGCGCCGGTCACGCGCGGCGGCAGGCCGGTGTGCTGCGTGAGGATGCGGCCGCGGGCGGGCTTGGCCGGCGCCGCGGTCGAGTTCTTGCGCCGCGGGCTGGCATAGCTGCCGTCGGTGAGCGGCTGGTAGGTCGGCACCAGGTGGTGCTTGCCGTTGCCGATCAGGTCGATGCGGCCCATGGCCTTGAGCGCGTCGCGCAGCATCGGCCAGTTGTTGGGGTCGTGGTAGCGCAGGAAGCCCTTGTGCAGGCGCCGGCGCCGGTCGCCGCGCACGATGTCCACGCCCTCGCTGTCGCGCGTCACCTTGCGCAGCGGGTTCTTGCCCGTGTGGTACATCGCGGTCGCGGTGGCCATCGGGCTCGGGTAGAAGGCCTGCACCTGGTCGGCGCGGAAGCCGTTGCGCTTGAGCCAGAGCGCGAGGTTCAGCATGTCCTCGTCGCTGGTGCCGGGGTGGGCCGCGATGAAGTACGGGATCAGGTACTGCTCCTTGCCCGCCTCCGCCGAGAACTTCTCGAACATCTGCTTGAACTTGTCGTAGCTGCCGATGCCCGGCTTCATCATCTTCGACAGCGGGCCGGCCTCGGTGTGCTCGGGGGCGATCTTCAGGTAGCCGCCCACGTGGTGCTGCACCAGCTCCTTCACGTATTCGGGCGACTGCACGGCCAGGTCGTAGCGCAGGCCGGAGCCGATCAGCACCTTCTTGATGCCCTTCAGGGAACGCGCGCGCTGGTAGATCTTGATCAGCGGCCCGTGGTCGGTGGTCAGGTTCTGGCAGATGCCGGGGAACACGCAGCTGGGCTTGCGGCAGGCCGACTCGATCTCGGGGGTGCGGCAGCCCAGGCGGTACATGTTGGCGGTGGGGCCGCCGAGGTCGGAGATGACGCCGGTGAAGCCCGGCACCTTGTCGCGGATGTCCTCGACCTCCTGGATGATCGATTCCTCGCTGCGGCTCTGGATGATGCGGCCCTCGTGCTCGGTGATCGAGCAGAAGGTGCAGCCGCCGAAGCAGCCGCGCATGATGTTGACGCTGAAGCGGATCATCTCCCAGGCCGGGATCTTGGTCGCGCCGTCGTGCTTGCCTTGTTCGTCGGCATAGGACGGGTGGGGGCCGCGGGCATAGGGAAGCCCGAACACATAGTCCATCTCCGCCGTGGTCAGCGGGATCGGCGGCGGGGTCAGCCAGACGTCGCGCTCGCCATGCGCCTGCACCAGCGCGCGGGCGTTGCCCGGGTTGGTTTCCAGGTGCAGCACCCGGTTGGCGTGGGCGTACAGCACCGGGTCGGCCTTGACTGCTTCGTAGGAAGGCAGGCGGATCACGGTGTGGTCGCGGGGCGGGGGCCGGAGCTTGACGCGGGGGTTGGGAACGAACTGGAGCGGCTGCGCCGCGCCCTCACCCCTGCCCTCTCCCGGAGGGAGAGGGAGCTCTTTGTCTTCCTTCTTGCCGGTCTCGCCCTGCGCCGTCGCCTGGTCGGAGATGGTCAGGTAGGGATTGTTGTGGTCTTCGACGCGGCCCGGCACGTCGACGCTGGTCGAGTCGATCTCGAACCAGCCTTCGGGGGTCTCGCGCCGCACGAACGCGGTGCCGCGCACGTCGGTGATGTGCGTCACCGGCTCGTTCGCGGCCAGCCGGTGCGCGATCTCCACGATGGCGCGTTCGGCGTTGCCGTACAGCAGCAGGTCGGCCTTGCTATCGAGCACGATGCTGTGGCGCACCTTCTCCGACCAGTAGTCGAAGTGGGCGATGCGGCGCAGGCTGCCCTCGATGCCGCCCAGGACGATCGGCACGTCCCTGAACGCTTCGCGGCAGCGCTGGCTGTAGACGATGGCAGCACGGTCCGGCCGCTTGCCGCCCACGTCGCCCGGGGTGTACGCATCGTCGCTGCGGATCTTGCGGTCCGCCGTGTAGCGGTTGATCATCGAATCCATGTTGCCGGCGGTCACGCCCCAGAACAGGTTCGGCTTGCCGAGCGCCCGGAAGGGCTCGGCGCTTTGCCAATCGGGCTGGGCGATGATGCCGACCCGGAAGCCCTGCGCTTCCAGCACGCGGCCGATGACGGCCATGCCGAAGCTGGGGTGGTCGACGTAGGCGTCGCCCGTGACGAGCACGACGTCGCAGCTGTCCCAGCCGAGCGCCTCCATCTCCTGCCGGTTCATCGGCAGGAAGGGAGCGGGGCCGAAGCGATGCGCCCAGTACTTGCGGTAGCTGGTGATGGGCTTGGCGGCGCGCGCGAAAAAGGAAACGTCGACGGGGGCGTTCATGCGGTCTTTTGGGGAACCGAGCATTCTATGTTCTGGCGCCCCGCCCGACGTCGGGCATGGGTATTTGCACAGCTGGGCCACCGCAACCGCGCCCGGTGGGCGCTTTGTCGTGGTAACAATCCGACACAAATTTGCCAAGAGGTAGCACGGCTGGCATCCTCGGGCCCTCAACCGTGGAGCGTCCGTCCAAATGCGCAATCTCAAGGTAGCCGTCCGGCTCAGCCTCGCTTTCAGCCTGCTGCTGCTGCTCATGCTGCTGGCCGTGGGCCATGCGCTGCTGGCGATGCGCGCGCAACAGGACCAGTCGGCCCGGTTCGAAGGGAACACCCTGGCCATGATGGGCGCGGCCCAGGCCATGCGCGTCGCGCAGCTGAATGAGGCCGTGGCCATCCGCGACTTCGTCGGCCAGACCGACGTCGACCGCCAGCGCGCAGCCCACCAGACGCTGAAGGCCAGCGAACAGGCCTATGGCGAGGCGGTCACGGCGCTGGAGAAGCTGGCCAACGGCGACCAGAGCGATGACCGCCTGCGCGCCCTCACCGGAAAGCTGAAGAATGCCAATGCTGCGGTTGCCTCCAAGCTGCGCGAGGCGATGGAACTGTCGGACCAGGCCGAGTACCCACAGGCCCAGGCCATCGTCTACGACCAGGTGCGCCCCTTGCAGGCGGCCATCGCGGCCGACCTGCAGGCGCTGGTGACCAGTTCCAATGCTTTGGCGGCCGAGCGCTCGGAGGCGGCGCGGGCCGAAGCCCGCCGCACCGAGCTGCGGCTGGTGCTGGTGGTGCTGGCCGCGCTGGCGCTGGGCGTGGGCGCCACCGTGCTCATCACGCGCGGCATCGTGCGGCCGCTGCGCACCGCCGTCGACGCGGCCGAACAGGTAGCCGACGGCGACCTGCGCAACCTGCGGCTGGCCCACCGGTCCGATGAAACCGGCCGGGTGCTGGCGGCGCTGGCCAGCATGCAGGGCAGGCTCAACACGCTGGTGCGCGCCATCCGCGACAGCGCCGCCGCGGTCAGCAGCGCCTCCGACCGCATCTCGGCCGGCAACACCGAACTGGCGGCGCGCACCGAGGAACAGGCAGCGTCGCTGGAGGAAACGGCGGCCAGCGTCGAGGAGCTGACCGCCATCGTCAAGCAGAACAGCGACGGCGCCGGCAAGGCCAGCCAGCTCGCCCGCGACGCCTCGGTCCTGGCCGAGAACAGCGGCAAGGCCGTGCAAGGCGTGGTCCAGACCATGGAAGGCATCCACCAGTCTTCGCGCAAGGTCTCCGACATCGTGGGCGTGATCGACGAGATCGCCTTCAAGACCAACCTGCTCGCGCTCAACGCGGCGGTGGAAGCGGCCCGCGCCGGCGACCACGGCCGCGGCTTCGCGGTGGTGGCGGCGGAAGTCCGCTTGCTGGCGCAGCGCAGCGGCGAGGCATCCAAGGACATCAAGCAGCTGGTGGCCACGGCGGTCGGCCAGGCCCAGCAGGGCAGCCAGGCGGCGACGCAGGCCGGCGAGTCCATGGCCCAGGTGGTGCGGGTGGCGCACGAAGTGGCGCAGCTGGTTGCCGACATCGCGCGGGCCAGCGGCGAGCAGCGCGCCGGCATCGAGCAGGTCAACACCACGATCTCGCAGATGGACTCCGCCACCCAGAGCAACGCTTCCCTGGTGCAGGAGATCAACGGCACCATCGAGACGCTGCTGGCCCAGGCCGGCGACCTGGTCGCCGCCACCAGCCGGTTTCGCCTCGATGACCACGAGCTTGGCTCGGCCGCCTATGTGGCGGATGCGGACCTGCCGGCCCTGCAGCCGCTGGACTGGCAAGGCGCGGTGCGCGCCCTGCCCTGAAGTTCGCCTAGTCTTCGCGGCTGGCCTGCTCCAGCAGCGCCAGGTCTTCCGCCGTCAGCTTCAGGCGCACGGCGCCCACCAGTTCCTGCAGTTGCGCCAGTGAAGTCGCACTGGCGATCGGCGACGTCACCACCGGCTGCGCCAGCAGCCAGGCAATGGCGACCTGCCCCGCTGTGCAGCGCTGGCGCTGTGCCACTTCGTCGAGCGCGGCCACGATCCGCAGGCCGCGCGGGTTCAGGTACTTCTGCACCACGCCCTTGCCGCGCGCGCTCTTGGCGGCGTCTTCGGCCGTGCGGTACTTCCCCGTCAGGAACCCGGCCGCCAGTGCATAGAAGCTGACGACGGCCACGTTCTCCTTCAGGCACAGCGGCGCCAGTTCTTTCTCGAATTCGGCGCGGTCGTAGAGGTTGTACAGCGGCTGCAGGCTCTCGTAGCGCGGCAAGCCCAGCCGCCGGCTGGTCTCCAGGGCCTGCGCCAGGCGCGGCGCGCTGTAGTTGGATGCGCCGATCGCCCGCACCTTGCCCTGCTCGATCAATTTGGCGAAGGCTTCCAGCGTTGCCTCCAGCGGCGTCGCCGCGTCGTCCTGGTGCGCCTGGTACAGGTCGATGCAGTCGATGCGCAGGCGCCGGAGCGAGTCTTCCACGGCCTGGCGGATCCACTTCGGATCCAGTCCGGTGCGGCCCTCGCCCAGGTCCATGCCGACCTTGGTGGCGATCACGACCTGGCTGCGCCGGCCGCCGGCTTGCAGCCACTTGCCGATGACGGTTTCCGACTCGCCGCCGGTGTGGCCGGGCACCCAGCGCGAATAGACGTCGGCCGTGTCGACGAAGTTGAAGCCGGCGTCCAGCCAGGCATCGAGCAGCGAGAACGAAGTGGGTTCGTCGGCGGTCCAGCCGAACACGTTGCCGCCAAAGCACAGGGGCGAGACTTGCAGGGCCGAGCGGCCGAGCGGGCGAAGTTGCATGGTGGTTTGCTCCTTGGAAAGGGTCGGGGCCGGGGCCGCGCCGCATGCAAGCATAGCCCGGGCGGCCGCCGCCGCTCAGGGCCGTGCGTTGGCCAGCACCCGGTCGAGCAGCTGCGCCAGTTGCTGCCGCTCCGAACGCGTCAGGCAGCCGAAGATTTCGTCGTTGCGGCGGGCGATCAGCTGCATCACCTTCGCCCACAGGCGGCGGCCGGCGGCCGTGGGCTGCAGCACCACGCCGCGCGCGTCGGCTTCGCTCGCCTCCTTCGCCACCAGCCCGCGTTCCACCAGCGCCTGTGCGGCACGGCTGGCCTGGGCCTTGTCGAGGTTGGCGCGCGCGGCCAGCTGGCTCACCGACAGCGGCGCAAAGGTGCCGATGGCGGCCAGGCAGCGCGCCTCGCCCACCGGCAGGCCGAACTCCTGCGCGTAGGCATCGCTGCTCGCCTTGTCGGTCAGCTTGTTCACCTGGTGCAGCCGGTAGCTGAGGAAGCGGTCCAGCGGCACCGCCGGCGCCCGGCTAGCGGACATCGGAAGACTCCGGCAGGCAACGTGCGCGGGCCTGCGCGATCAGCGGCAGCACGGCGTCGGCGCTGCCGGCGCGGGCCAGCAGGTTCAGGCACAGCATGGCCAGCAGCAGTTCGCTGCGCTCCTGGCCCACCTCGCCCAGCGCCTGGGCCAGTGCGGTATAGCTGCGGTCGAGGTCGGTGTCGGTCATGCGAGACCCTTCTGTTGCATGCAGGCCAGCAGCGGCGCCGGGTCCAGGCCGCGCCAGCGCGCGAGCACGTAGCCGTCGGGGCGTACCAGCACCAGGCCGGTCGCATCCGGCGCGGGCAGGCCGTAACGGTCGCGGGCCTGGCCGTGCAGGTCGGCTTCCGGCGGGATGTCCAGCACCGCGATGCCGTGCTGCGCCAGTTGGGCCACCGCCTGCGGCAGCGGCCCGTCGCCAAACACCAGGCAGGTGAACTCCTTGCCGAAGCACTGCGTGAGGTGGAAGCTGCCCTGCGGCCCGGCGAGCAGCGCTTCCGGCGCGGCCTGGCCCGCTGCAGCGGAGCCGTCGCGCCAGTCGCCGGCGCTGGGGCCGTTCAAGCCGGAGTCGCGGTAGGCCACCGGTGCCGATTGCCGTGGATTGATCAAGGGCCGCACGGCGGGTTCATCGAGCGCCAGCCGCAGCGTCGCCTCGCGCAGCAGGCGGAAGGCGAAATCCGGCGGCGCCATGAACTCGGTGCTCTTGGCGCCGTACGCGATGTTCTCGCGGGCGGCCTGCACCCGCTCGGTGGAATAGGTGTCGAGCAGCTGCGGCGCGGCGCGGCCCTCCAGCACCGAAGCCAGCTTCCATGCCAGGTTGGCGGCGTCGTCCAGGCCGGAGTTCAGGCCACGCACGCCGAAGATCGGCACCAGGTGGGCGGCGTCGCCCGCGAACAGCACGCGGCCGTGCCGGTAACGCGGCAGCGTCAGGCACTTGGCGTTGTACATCGAGGCCCACAGCATCCGCCACGGCGCGTGCTCGCCGATCATCTCCAGGTGGCTGCGCAGGCGCGGCAGGATGCTCTCCGGCTTCAGCGCCTGCTCCGCGTCCTCGTCGTCGCGCAGCTGGTAGTCGATGCGCCACACATCATCCGGCTGGCGGTGCATCAGGATGGTGGAGCCGGGATTGGACGGCGGATCGAACCAGGCGAGCCGCTCGACCGGCCGCTGCGTCTGCTGCACGATGTCGACGATGACGTAGCGGCCCTCGTACTGGGTGCCTTCGAGCTGCAGCCCGAGCTGCTCTCGCACCGTGCTGCGGCCGCCGTCGCAGGCCACCAGCCAGTCGGCTTGCACCGGCACACGGCCGGTCCCTGTTTCGACCTCCACCGTCACGCCTTCCTGCGCCGCCGCCACGCCGGCCACCCGCGCCGACCAGGCGATTCGCGCCAGCTCGGGCGCCGTCGCCAGCGCCTCGGCAACGAACTGCTCCACGTAGTACTGCTGGATGTTGACCATGGGCGCGAAGCGCTCGGTGGGTTCGCTGGGCATCCGGAAGTGCAGCACCTCGGTGCCGCGGTAGTAGCTGCGGCCGCCGGTCCAGGGCAGCGCCTTCGCCGCCAGTGCAGCTCCGGCGCCGGCCCAGCCCAGGATCTCCTGCGAGCGGCGCGAAACGCAGATGGCGCGGCTGCCGGTGCAGTAGCCGGCGTCGGCCTCCACCACCAGGCTGGCGATGCCCTGGCGGGCCAGCAGCGCGGCGAGCGTGAGCCCGACCGGACCGCCGCCGGCGATCAGCACCGGCACGTGGGCCGGCAGGGGAAGCGGTGTGGGCAAGCGCCCTCCATCTGGTTGCGGGCGCAACTATAAGCCGGATCGGTTGCGCGCGCAACCAAGCGGCCGGCGGTGGCTCAGTCCGGCCGCGAACGCAGCTGGCCGCGGATCTCGCCGTCCGGATGGGCCGCGGAATGGATGTTCACGTACCACTGGCCCGAATTCAGCTGGGTGGCCTGCTCGGGGGTGATGCGCAGCTGGCCGGTGATGGCGGCGACGGCGGCAACGTTCAGGGGCACGATCGCCGGCGCGTTCTGGTCCGGCCCGGCCGGCCCGTGGATGTGGCCGGCCGTGGCCTTGCCGCTCAGGCCACTCGCACTGACGCGCCAGTGCAGCATGTTGCTGCGCGGGTGGTAGTCCAGCTCGGCGCGGCCGGTGGCGGCAGTGGCGACGGCCGGCACTTCCTGGGCGCCGCCCAGCACCGCCTGGTAGTGCTCGATGTGCTCGGGCGCCTTCTCGTCCCGCTGCACCGAGGCACAAGCCGCAGCCAGGCCCAGGACGGCCAACGCGGTCAATCGCGCACCCCATGCGCCGGCGGTGCGCAAGCCTTGCGGCGCCCTGATCAACACGCCCCCGACAGATGTTTGCGGTCGGGGACCATGCTCGTATTGGTGCTCATGGCCGCCAATCTAGGCGCGCTTGCGCCGCGGCCCTGCAAGCTGGGCTACCACCCGTGTGTAGGACATGACAGCAGCGCGGCTGCATCCGCCATGCACGCTGCGCGAGCGGCTGAGCCAGAGGACGTGCCGTCACGGCGCAGGCCGCCTCCTACAGCCTGTGCGCTGGCGTCCGACAAACCCCGTGCGCGGCGGTTCTTACAGTGATCGAGAGGCCCGGCACCCGGGCCCCGATTGCAACTTCAAAGGAGTGACCATGGCGCAAGGACAAGACCAGAACAAGCAACAGGACCAGCAGAAGCAGAATTCGCAGAGCCAGCAGGACCAGCAGAACCGTGGCCAGACCCAGGGCGGCGGCACCGGCAGCAACCAGGGTGGCAACCAGGGTAGCAATCAGGCCGGCAACCAGGGCAGCAACACCGGACAGGGCAGCAGTTCCGGCCAAGGCCAGGGCCAGGGCCGGCAGCAGGACCAGCAGCAGGACAGCGGCAAGGGCCAGAGCGGCAGCGGCAATGCGAGCAAGGACCAGCAGGGCCAGCAGCGCCAGCAAA
The DNA here is from genome assembly GCA_028292195.1 of Ramlibacter sp. GTDB lineage: Bacteria > Pseudomonadota > Gammaproteobacteria > Burkholderiales > Burkholderiaceae_C > Ramlibacter. The sequence continues at coordinate 10,103 of JAQGMU010000079.1, forward strand.
GCGGCGGCAACATGAGCAAGGAACAGCAGGACCAGCAGCGCCAGCAAGGCGGCGGCAACCAGCAAGCCGGCAGCAGCCCGGACCAGCAGAAGAAGGACCAGGGCCGCACCTGAGCGGTTTTCTTCGTCACCAGCAAGCGGGGCGATTGCCCCGCTTTTTCATGGGCTCGGCACAATCCCGCCATGACGACAGCCCTTGCCTCGCCCGCCGAAGTGGTCGGTTTCTGGCGGGAAGCCGGCCCGGGAAAGTGGTTCCGCAAGGACGCGGCCTTCGATCGTGACTTTCGCGACCGCTTTCTCGCCACCCATGAAGCCGCCGCCGCCGGCCGGTTGAGCGCCTGGGGCGCTTCGGCCGAGGGCGCGCTGGCCCTGGTGCTGCTGCTGGACCAGTTCCCGCGCAATGCCTTTCGTGGCACGCAGCGCATGTTCGCCACCGATGCGCAGGCGCGTGCCGCCGCCGACGCGGCGCTCGCCGCCGGCCAAGACAAGGAACTGGACGCGCCGCTGCGGCCGTTCGTCTACATGCCGTTCATGCACGCGGAAGACCTGCGCGACCTGGAGCGCTGCGTGCAGCTGATGGGGGAAGTGGGCGGCGAATCGCTGCGCTACGCGCGGCACCACCGCGACATCGTGGCGCGCTTCGGCCGCTTTCCGCACCGCAATGCAGTGCTGGGCCGCGCGAACACGGCGGAGGAAGAGCGCTTCCTCGCCGAAGGCGGCTTTGCCGGTTAGTGGCGGGCGGTGACGGCCTCGGATCCGGTGGCTTCGCCGGCCGGGGTGGCCAGGCCAGACAGGTTGATCTCCGAATCCTGGAACTCCGACGCGGGCGCATTGGCCGCGCGGCGAATGGCGACGCCGGGGGCCTGCGTCTCCGGCGAGATCACGATACCGCCCACTGCCGCACTGGCGGCCACCTGGGCGGCGCGCTCCGGCTGGGCGCCGAGCGGGGTGCACCAGAGCCGGCCCTGGGCGCGAATGAACGCCAGCACGCAGGGGCCGCTGGAAATGCCGATGCGCAGGTCGAGGCCGGCGGCGGCGCGCTGCAGGGCGATGCCCATGCGGACGGCGGCACCGGGATCCTCGAAGGTGATCAAGGCGGTCGCGTTGACGTAGGGGTCGAGCCGGCCCTGGTGGCGGGCGGCGAGCCGCTGCAGCTCCAGGCAGAACTTCTCCCAGGCTTCGCTGGTGGCGCCGGCTTGCAGTTCGGCGTCGACGTGCACCAGCGTCAGCGGGCGTTGCTCGAACACGATGCCATTGCGGCCTTCACCGAGGAAGAGGTTCTTCCAGACGGAAGGCGGCAACTGGTGCAGTACCTTGTCCGAAAGGGCCTCCAGCAGCAGCGACTCGTCGTTGATCTCTTCCATACGTGGCTCCATGTATCTCGCGTAACCGAATGAAACCACGTTTGCGTCTTCCGTGCGGTAGGGGAATGCGCCCGCCCGTCTAGGTAAATCGCCTAAAGAGAGGACGTTCAGGCCTTCCTGGCAGGCGTCTTCCTGGCAGCGGCCTTCTTTGCGGACGCGGTCCCGGCCAGGTCGAGCTCGATCCAGGTCGGCGCATGATCGCTGGCCTTCTCCAGCCCCCGCACCCAGCGGTCCACGCCGGCCGCCCGCAGCGCCGGTGCCAGCCGGCGATTGAGCAGCAGGTGGTCGATGCGCAGCCCGGAGTCGCGCTGCCAGTGCTGGCGGAAGTAGTCCCAGAAGGTGTAGATCCGTTCGTTCGGGTGCAATGCGCGGATCGAATCGGTCCAGCCCTGCTCCAGCATCCGCTGGTAGCGCTCGCGGCTTTCGGGTTGCAGCAGCGCGTCCTTGCGCCAGGAGGCCGGGTTGTAGATGTCGGCGTCGGTCGGGATCACGTTGTAGTCGCCGGCCAGCACCACCGGATGCTCGCTGTCCACCAGCGTCTGCGCATGCTGGATCAAACGGTCGAACCAGGCCAGCTTGTAGTCGAACTTCGGCCCCGGCTGCGGGTTCCCATTGGGCAGGTACAGGCAGGCGACCAGTACACCGTTGACGGCGGCCTCCAGGTAGCGGCTGTGGTCGTCGCCCGGGTCGCCGGGCAGCTCGCGCCGCACTTCCACCGGCGGCTGGTCTCCCCGCGCCAGGATGGCCACCCCGTTCCAGGAGCGCTGGCCCTTCCACAGCGGCTGGTAGCCGGCGGCGCGGATGGCGTCGGCCGGAAAGCCCTCGTCCAGCGCCTTCAGCTCCTGCAGGCAGGCCACGTCCGGCTGTTCCCGCTGCAGCCACTCGAGCAGGTGCGGCAAGCGGCTCTTGACGCCGTTGACGTTGAAGGTGGCGATCTTCATGGGGCCGCGCTGGGCGGTCGCCTAGGGCCGGGCGGGCTTGATGCGGCGGCGGCTGAAGGCTTCGGCACCGCCGCTGCCGCCGCCATCCGCGAAATCGTGCGGGTCGAGGCGGCCGCGGCGCGGCTTCAGCGGCGCCTCGGTCAGGGTGCTGGAAGAGCTCTCTCCGGCGTCCGGCCGCGCCGGCACCGACGAGGCAGGAGCCTGGCCGCGGGCTGCGCGGCTGGAACTTGTGGCCGAACGTGAGGTCATGATGGAAGGTAAGGCCGGCCGCCGTGGCCCTGCTGTCGGACAAGGACGCGAACGCCACCATGAGATTTCTCCCCGTGCTGCTGCTGGCCCTGGCGCCGGCGTTGCTGCCCGCCCAGGAAAGCGACCCGCTGAAGTCACCGGCGTGCGGCGCGGCACTGGCGACGCTGCAGGCGGCACGCGGCGGCGGCAGCGCGGACGCAGCGGTCCAGGCCCTGCGCGAAAGTGCGGCCCGCACCTGCCTGGGAGGCGGCGAAACACCGCGCCGCACGGCCCGGGTGCTGCAGGCGCCGGTCGGGGTGCCGGCCCCGGTGATCGTGCCGCCGCCGCTGGCGCCGCCCATGGCGCAGCCGATGCTGCCACCCCCGCCGGTGGCGATCCAGCGCCCGCCTTCCGTCACCCATTGCGACGTTGGCGGGTGCTGGGCCGACGACGGCCAGCACCTGCGCCAGGTGGGGCCCAACCTGGCCGGCCCGAACGGCCGTTGCGCCCAGCAGGGCGGACTGGTGTATTGTCCGTAGCCCAACAGACCAACCGATATCGAAGGAACAGAGGTAATACCCATGGGCAACAAGATCGTGACCGAAGCCGACCGCAAGCGCACCGCGGCTCCGAAGCTTGCGGAGGGCCTCGGCTTCCGCAAGGAAAGCACCGGCCAGAAGATCAGCCTCGAGCGTGGCAAGTCGACCCGCAGCAAGAAGAATCCGGGCAAGCGCCCGCACAAGGGAGGCTGATCCTTGTTCGCTGAAAAATCGCCGGAGCGATTTTTCAGTGGCCCGATCAGCGCGAAGGGCGGCCGCGCTGCTGCCATTCCGCGCGGTCTGGTGGAGTTGATCGGGGACACCGCGAGCCTGCGCCGTCCTACAGCGGCTGCGGCCCCGCATCCCTACGGTGGAAGTCCCCAAGAAGGACCTTCCATGCCCGCACCCACCAGTTCACGCACCCTCTGGAAGGGGGCCATCAGCTTCGGCCTGGTGCACATCCCCGTCACCCTCCACTCGGCGACCGCCGAGAACCGGATGAAGTTCAACCTCCTGGACAAGCAGAGCATGACCCCGGTGGGCAACAAGCAGGTCAACAAGGCGACCGGCGAGGCCATGGCGCGCGAGGAAATCGTCAAGGGGTTCGAAGTCGAGAAGGACCAGTACGTCGTGCTCACGCCCGACGAGATCAAGACCGCGCTGCCGAAGTCGACGCAGACCATCGAGATCGAATCGTTCGTGGCCCGCGAGCAGATCCCCACCGTCTTCTTCAACAAGCCCTACTACGTCAGCCCCGCCGGCAAGGGCGGCCAGAAGCCGTTCGCGCTGCTGCGCGAGACCCTGGAGCGCACCGGCAAGGTCGGCATCGCGCGGGTCGTGATCTCCACCAAGCAGCACCTGGCGGCCCTGTTCCCGCGCGGCAACGGGCTGGTGCTGAACCTGCTGCGCTGGGAGGATGAAGTGCGCGACACGGCCGGCCTGTCCTGGCCGGCCGAGGACGTCTCCGCCAGCGCCGCCGAACTGAAGATGGCCGAACAACTGGTCGCGGCGATGGCCGCCGACTGGGAGCCCGACCTGTTTCACGACGAGTTCCGCGAGAAGCTGATGGAACTGGTGGAACAGAAAGCGCGCGACGGCGGCCTGCAAGCCGTGGCGCCGCTGCCGGGCGAGGAAGTGTCCGGCGGCGCGGAGATCATCGACCTCACCGAACTGCTGAAACGCAGCCTGAAGGGCAGCGCCGCGCCTGCCGCGCCGGCGCGCAAGCCCGCGCCCAGACGCGCGGCAGCTGCCGCCAACGACGAAGCGGTGCCTGTGCGCAAGGCCGCGGCCCGCAAGACGCCAGGCACCGCCCGCGCCACGGCCAGCGCTGCCGCCACCAAGGCCAGTACGCGCCG
>JAQGMU010000082.1 GCA_028292195.1 Ramlibacter sp.
TGTTCGAAGAGACTTCGTACGACCCGCGCAGCGGCGCGCCCGTCAACGCCAACCTCGCCGACTACATCGTGGCATCCAGCGCCGACGTGCCCGCGCTGGAGGTCCATTTCGTCGAGTACCCCGACACCCAGCTGAACGAACTGGGCGCGCGGGGGATCGGTGAGATCGGCCTGGCGGGAACCGCGGCGGCCATCGCGAATGCCGTGTACCACGCCACCGGTGTCCGGGTGCGGGAGCTGCCGATCAGGATCGAGGACCTGCTCACGTGAGCTCTCTTGAACTTTCAGCGAAAGGAAATTGCAATGTCAGTGAAAACCGAAGTATCGAAAAGACTCAACGGCAACGAATCTGCCGGCGCAGGAGATGTGTTGCACATCGCGCAGCCGCACTTTCATCAGCACGCCCATGAGATCCAGCCCTACGGTACCGTCCTGCGCTATCCGCTGGCGCTGGGGGAGAAGGCCCGGGTGGAAAGCGTCGCGGTCCTGAACCAGGTGCTGGTCGATACCATGACCCTGCGCGATCTCTACAAGAAGCACCACTGGCAGGTCTCGGGTGCGACCTTCCACCAGCTTCATCTTCTCTACGACAAGCATTTCCTGGAGCAGTCCGGCCTGGTCGACGCGATTGCCGAGCGCGTGCAGATGCTCGGCGGCGTCAGCATCGCCATGGCGGCCGATGTCGCCGAGCTGACCATGATCCCGCGGCCGCCGCGCGGGCGTGAACAGGTGCCGGTCCAGTTGTCGCGGCTGCTCGAAGCTCACGAGATGCTGCTGCTGGCCGTGCGCCGCGGCGCCGACAAGGCGGCGCAACTCGGCGACCAGGGGACCAACGACCTGCTGGTCAGCCAGGTGCTGCGCACCAACGAAATGCAGGTCTGGTTTCTTTCCGAGCACCTGGTGAGCTCGCCGCTCACGCAAGCTGTCTAGGCGCCCCGGGCGGAATGGAGTTCGCCGCCCTTTCGAGCCAGCGCCGGGACACTTGCCGATCATGCCGGTCAGCGCTACATTGGGCCGCCGCTGGCCGGGCGGGCCTGTCTTCCGGCGAGGTTTGACTTGAACGTCCTCACGACGCCTGGGAATCCTTTATCGCCGCCCGCGGCGCGGTGGGCTCGCCCCTATGGGCTGGCCGCCGGTTTCGTTGCCTGCGCACTCGGGCTGGCGCTCCTCGGCCGGGTGCTGGTGATCGAGGACCTGGCGTTTCCGCTGTTCCTGATGGCCGTGGGCGCGTCGGTCTGGTACGGGGGAACCGGTCCCGGCGTCCTGGCGATCGTGGGCGCCAGCGTGAGCTTCGCCTACTTCTTCACGCCTCCCCTGTACCAATGGGACATCCAGGCCTCCGATCGGCCTTACTTCCTGGCCTTCATCCTGTTCGCGCTGATGGTCGGCTGGTTTGCCTCCAGGCGCCACCGCATCGAGCAGGAGCTTCGCCTGGCGCGCGACGAACTCGGCAAGGTCAACGCCGACCTGGAAAGACGCACCATCGAGCTTGAAGCGAGCAACAAGGAACTGGAGGCGTTCGCCTATTCCACGTCGCACGACCTGCGGGCGCCGCTTCGCCATATCGCCGGCTACACGGAGCTCTTGCAGAAGCACGCGTTGCCGCAACTGGACGAAAAGAGCCGGCGCTACGTGGCGATGGTGCTCGAATCCGCAAGAAGGATGGGCGAACTGATCGATGACCTGCTGGCCTTCTCGAAGATAGGGCGTGCCGAGACGCAGACCACGCTGGTCAACCTGGACGAACTGGCGCGGGAAGTCGTGGGCGAAGTCCGGCGGGACACGGCCGGGCGCGATATCGTCTGGAGAATCGGCGCGCTGCCCAGCGTGCATGGCGATCGCTCGATGCTGAGGATCGTGCTGGTCAACCTCATTTCGAACGCCGCCAAGTTCACGCGCACGCGAGCGCAGGCCGAGATCGAGATAGGATGCTCGCAAGGAAAGCGCGACGAGATTGTGGTGTTCGTCAAGGACAACGGGGTCGGGTTCGACATGACGTACGCGAACAAGCTGTTCTGCGTGTTCCAGCGCCTGCATCAGCTGGAAGCGTTCGAAGGAACCGGTATCGGGCTGGCCACGGTTGAACGCATCATGTCCCGCCATGGGGGCAGGGCCTGGGCCGAAGGGGTGGTGGAGGGGGGCGCCACCTTCTACTTCTCGGCCCCAAGACAACGAAGGAGCGAACCATGAGCGGGCTGGGACGGATTTTGCTGGTCGAGGACGATCCGAAGGATGTCGAACTCACGCTCGAGGCGCTGAGTGAATACAACCTTGCCAACGAGGTCGTCGTCGTCCGCGACGGAGTGGAAGCCCTGGACTACCTCTATGGCCGGGGCGGCTTCCAGGCGCGCGCCGGGGGAAGCCCCGCTGTCGTGCTGCTCGACCTGAAGCTGCCCAAGGTCAACGGCCTGGAGGTGTTGCGGCAGATCAAGTCCGACCCGGACCTGAACATGGTTCCCGTGGTCGTGCTGACCTCGTCGCGGGAGGAAAAGGACGTGGTCGCCAGCTACAAGCTCGGCGTGAATGCCTATGTGGTCAAGCCGGTCGAATTCCACCAGTTCGTCAATGCCATCAAGGAGCTGGGGATCTTCTGGGCGGTCGTCAACGAGGCGCCTCCCGGCAGCACGGTGAAGGCCAGCTGAGGTTCCGGCCGAACGCGATCATGAGCCCTCTATGCATCCTGCATCTCGAAGACGACACCAAGGACGCGGAAATCATCCAGGCCGTGCTCGAGGACGACGGTATCGCGTGCCGGGTCAGGCGTGTCGAAACCCGCGGTGATTTCATCGCCGCCCTCGAGGCGGGCGGCTTCGACCTCATCCTCGCGGACTTTTCCCTGCCTTCGTTCGATGGCCTTTCGGCCTTGAAGATCGCCTGCGACCTGTGTCCCGACGTGCCCTTCATCTTCGTTTCCGGAACGCTCGGCGAGGAAGTGGCGATCGACGCGCTCAAGATCGGGGCAACCGATTACGTGCTCAAGGAGCGGCTGTCGCGGATCGCGCCTTCGGTGCGACGGGCATTGCGGGAAGCGCGGGACCGGGCCGAGCGCAAGCAGGCGGAACGGCAGTTGCGGCGCAGCGAAGCGATCCTGGCCGAGGGGCAGAGGATCAGCCGCACGGGAAGCTGGACCTGGGTTCTTTCCAGCGGCAGGCTCACCTGGTCGGAGCAGCAGTACCGCATGCTGGGCTTCGAGCCAGGCACGGTGGAGCCGTCGGTCGAGCTGTTGCTGGGCGTGCTGCAGCCGGAGGAGCGGGCCCGCGTCCGCCAGCAGATCGAACAGGCGGCCGTGACCAGGCAAGAATTCGTGACGGCCTACCGCGTCGTGCTGCCGGATGGATCCATCCGCAATTTCCGCTGCGTGGGCCGCCCCGTCGTCACCGAAGGCGGTGAAGTCGACGAGTTCATCGGCATCACCTCCGACGTGACGGAGCGCGCGCAGGCGGAAACGGCCCTGCTCGCGCGCCAGGAAATGCTCGACCTCGCACAGAAGGCAGCCGGCGCGGCCGCCTTCGATTGGCGCTTCGGCGCGGGCCACGAGGAGAACCGCTGGTCGCCGGAGGTCGCCGCGATGCACGGGCTGGCGGCGGGCGCCGGCGACGTCAGCTTCAAGACCATGAAGCGGCTCGTGCATCGCGACGACTGGCCGGCCTACAAGGGCGCGATCGCCCACGCCTTTGCAACGGGCGAAATCGCCGCCGAATATCGCGTGGCCGATCCGGACGGTGGGTTGCGCTGGCTGGAGACGAAAGGCCGGATGTTCCTCGATGGCGAAGGCCGGGCGGCGCGCATGGTCGGCTTCGTGGTGGACGTCACCGAGCGGCATCACGCCCAGGACGAGTTGCGGCGGCTGGAGTCCCGGCTGCGCCAGGCGGAGAAGATGGAGGCGCTGGGGCGGTTCGCCGGCGGCATCGCCCACGACTTCAACAACATCCTCGGCGGGATCCTGGGCTATGCGGAGATGCTGGCCGAGGATGCGCAGGCCGGCTCGCCGACCCAGCGCTACGTGCGCAACGTGCTGGCCGGCGCGAACCGGGCCCGCGCGCTGGTCGATCAGATCCTGGCCTACAGCCGCACCCACCGCGGCAAACGCATTCCGGTCCAGCTCGACCGCGTCGTGGCCGAGGCGCTGGAGCTCGCGCGCGGCTCGCTGAGCCCGGGCATCGAGCTTGCGGCGAAGCTGCCTGCCACGCCGCTCATCGTGATCGGCGACCCGACGCAGCTGCACCAGGTGGTGATGAACGTGTGCACCAATGCCATCCAGGCGATGGGAGCGCACGGAACCCTGCGCGTCACGCTGGCGGCCGTGGACCTGCTGGCGGAGCACCCCGTGGCGCACGGAAGCCTGCAGCCGGGCGCCTATGCGCGCCTGGTGGTGGAGGACACGGGATCCGGCATGGACGACGCGACCCTGGCGCGCATGTTCGAGCCTTTCTTCACGACCAGGGAGGTCGGCAAGGGGACCGGGCTCGGCCTGTCGCTCGTGTACGGCATCGTCACCGATTGCGGCGGCGGCATCGACGTGGCCAGCAAGCCGGGAAGCGGCAGCAGCTTCGCGATCCACCTCCCGCGGGTCGACACCGCCGCCGAAGCCGTCGATGGCGGCCAGGGCCAGGCCGCGCGCGGCAACGGCGAGCGTGTGCTCGTGGTCGACGACGAGGAACCGCTCGTGGCGCTCACTTCCGAAGTGCTGTTGCGCCTCGGCTACCAGCCGGCCGGGTTCCGCGACAGCCTGGCGGCGCTCGCGGCGTTCGAGTCCGCGCCCGAACGGTTCGACGCGGCCATCACCGACGAAGTCATGCCCGGGCTGACCGGAACCGAACTCGCTGCCCGCCTGCGTGGCCGCCGGGCCGACCTTCCGATCCTGCTGGTCAGCGGTTACATCGGACCGACCCTGGCCGAGCGGGCGCACGGCGCCGGCGTGGCCGAGATCCTGAAGAAGCCGGTGCAGTTGCGGGAACTGGCCGCGGCTCTCGCCCGGGCGCTGAAGCGGCCGGTCGGTCGCGGCTGATCGCCGGGCGGACCTCGGCGCAGGCGCCGATGGAAACCCACGCATGCCGCCTCGGGGAGCCTAGTGGGCCGCGATCACCGCCGGTCTCGCCCCCGGCGCTCGCGGCGCCGGCCGGGCCAGCCAGACGATGCCGACCAGGGCGAGGAACAGCAGGGCGGAGGCGTAGAACAGGTCGTTGGCCGACAGCATGAAGGCCTGCTGGTCGATCAGCCGGTTGACCGCCGCCTGGCTTTGCGCGGTGCTCATTCCGTTGGCCTGCAGGAGGGCCAGCGCCTGCTGCGACTGCGCGTCGAAGCGCGTGAGGTGTTCGACCAGCTGCGCGTGGTGCAGGGTCGCGCGCCGGTCCCAGAAGGTCGTGGCGATCGAGGTGCCGAACGAGCCGGCCAGGAGCCGCGCGAAGTTGAAGAGGCCCGAGGCGGCGGGAATCCGCTCCGGCGCGAGGCCCGACAGGCTCAAGGTGATCAGCGGGATGAAGAACAGCGCCATGGCCGCCCCCTGCACGACGGTCGGTATCGCCAGGGTCGTGAAATCCGCCGAAGTGTCGAAGTTCGAGCGCATCCACATCACGAGCGCGAAGATCGCGAACGCCGCGGTGACGTAGAGCCGCGGATCGACCTTGTCCACGGTCCTGCCCACCAGCGGGGACAGCAGGATGGCCAGCGCTCCCACCGGCGCCAGCACCAGCCCGGCCCCGGTGGCCGTGTAGCCCATGTACTGCTGCAGCCACAGCGGCAGCAGGACGACGCTGCCGAAGAAGGTGCCGTAGGCGAGCGACACCGCGAGCGTGGCGACCAGGAAGTTGCGGCGGGCGAACAGCCGCAGGTCGACCACCGGGTTGCGCTCGGTGAGCTCCCACACCACGAACAGCACGAAGCCGACCAGGGCCATGATCGCCAGGACCACGATCTGCGCCGAGCCGAACCAGTCGAGGTCCTTGCCCTTGTCCAGCATGACCTGCAGCGAACCCACCCACAGCACGAGCAGCCCGAGCCCGACGCCGTCGATCGGCAGCTTCCTGGTCGGCGACTCCCGCTTGCGATAGATCATCCAGGTCACGGCCGCGGCGCCCAGCCCGATCGGCACGTTGATGTAGAAGATCCACGGCCACGCGTAGTTGTCGGTGATCCAGCCGCCGAGCACGGGCCCGACCACCGGCGCCACCAGCGTGGTCACCGCCCAGATGGCCAGTGCGCTGCCCGCTTTCTCCTTGGGATAGCTGGCCAGGAGCAGCGTCTGCGAGAGCGGAATCATCGGGCCGGCCACGGCGCCCTGGATCACGCGGAACAGGATCAGCAGACCCAACGACGGGGCCAGGGCGCACAGGGCCGAGGCGATCACGAACAGCAGCACCGAGGCCGTGAAGAGGCGCACCTGCCCGTAGCGCTGGGTGAGCCAGCCGGTCAGGGGCAGCGAGATCGCGTTGGCGACGCCGAACGAAGTGATCACCCAGGTTCCCTGGTCGGGGGACACGCCGAGGTCCCCGGACAGGGCGGGAATCGACACGTTGGCAATGGACGTGTCGAGCACGTTCATGAAGGTGGCGAGCGCGAGCGCGATCGTGCCGAGCGCCCGCGTGCTGCCGCTGAGAGGCGGTGGGCTGGCCACCGTGGCGGATGGCGCGCTCACAGGTTCGCCGCGATGATCGCCTGGATGCGCTGGGCGCTGTGGCCGTCGGCGGCCTCGTAGACCTGCGTCTTGTAGGCCGGCGGCGCCGCGGCCTGCTGCTGCCGGGGTTCGCCCGCGCTCGGGCGGGTGTCGACGTCGACCAGCATCGACAGGCCGATGCGCAGCGGGTGCGCCTCGAGCTCGCGCGGGTCGAGTGCGATGCGGACCGGGACGCGCTGCACGATCTTGATCCAGTTGCCGGTGGCGTTCTGGGCCGGCAGGAGCGCGAACGCCGCGCCCGTGCCGGCGCCGAAACCGACGACGGTGCCGTGGTAGACGACCTTGCGGCCGTAGACATCGGCCTTCACCGTGGCCGGCTGGCCGATCCGCAGGGTGGCCAGCTGCGGCTCCTTGAAGTTGGCGTCCACCCAGAGCTGGTCGAGCGGCACGACCGCCATCAACGCCGCACCGGGCGCCACGCGCTGCCCGAGCTGCACCGCGCGCTTGGCAACGAAGCCCGTCACGGGCGCCGGCAGCCGCGTGCGCGAGAGCTCGAGATAAGAATCGTGGACCTGGGCGGAAGCCGCCAGCACGTCCGGATGGTTCGCCACCGTCGTGCCGTTGATGCGCGCCCGGTTGGCGTCGTGCTCGCGCCGCGCGGCCATCTCGGCCGAGCGCGCCGCGGCAAGCGTGTCGCGCGCGTGCTGCAGGTCTTCGCCGGAAACGGCGCCGGAGGCGGCAAGCCGCTCACGCCGCGCCAGGTCCTCGGTGGCCCGGGCGACGTCGGACGCCCGCTGGTCCACCATGGCGCCAAGCTGCCCGGTGGTCGCGAACAGGCCGCGGACTTCGCGCACGGCCTTCCCCAGCCTGGCATCGGCCTGGGCGAGGGCGACCTTCGCATCCTCCTGGTCGAGCTCGACGACGGTGTCGCCCGCCTTGACGAACTGCGTGTCGTCCGCGGTGATGGCGACGACCGTTCCCGCCACCTGCGGCGTGATCTGGACGACGTTGCCGTTGACGTAGGCGTCGTCGGTCGACTGCGTGTTGCGCAGCTCGAGGTCCCAGTAGACGCCCCACGCCGCGCCGGCGAGGACGAATGCGCCGATCACGATGGCGAGCCAGCGCCTGCGCTTGCTGTTGGCCGCCGAGGGCGCGGCCGGGATCGTGGTCGGGATCGGAGCCGGGGTTTCGGTGATGTCGGTCATAGGACTCCTCCTCCGAGGGCGCGAATCAGGTTGATCGAAAGTTCCAGCTCGCGGGCCCGCAGGTCGGCGGCCTGGCTGCGCTGGTCGAGCAGCGGCTGCTCGGCGGAGAGCACCTGCAGGTAGTTCGCTAGGCCCTCGCGATAACGCAGCAGCGAGAGGTCGTAGGCCTCCTGCAAGGTGGCGAGCGCGGCCGCCTGCTCGTTGCGCTGGTCGGCCAGGCTGCGCAGCGACGCGATCTGGTCCACCACCTCGCGCAGGGCATCGGCCAGGGCCTGGTTGTATTGCTCCACGGCGATGTCGTAGTCCGCATCCCTCCCGGCCAGGTTGCCGCGCAGCCGGCCGCCGTCGAAGATCGGGAACGAGATGCCGGCGCTGATTCCCATGAGCCGGTTCGCGCTGGTCAGGAGACTGGCGGTGCCCAGGCTTTGAAACCCGGCGAGGGCCATCAGGTTCACGTCGGGATAGAACTGCGCCTTCGCCGAGCCGATGTCCCTGCTCGCCGCCTCGACCCGCCAGCGCTGGGCCACCAGGTCGGGGCGGCGCCCGAGCAGCTCCGCGGGTATCGCCGAGGGCAGCGCCACCGGCACCAGCGCCCTGGCCTCGGGCCTCGCGATGGCGAGGCCGCGGTCAGGGCCGGCGCCCAGCAGCGCGGCGATCTGGTTGCGCGCGAGCGCGATGCGTTCCTGCAGCTGCGCGATCCGCACGCGCGATACATGCAGCGTGGCCTCCGCCTGCCTGGCTTCAAGCCTGGAGTCCAGTCCGGCGGCCCTTCGGTCGAGTGTCAACGCCAGGATGTGCTCGCGTTCCGCTAGGGTCGCCTGCGCGACGTCGAGTTGCAGGTGGTCGCGCTGCAGTTGCACGTAGGCCTGCGCGATGCTGGTCGAAAGCGCCAGCCGGGCGGCATGGACGTCGACCTCCGCCGCGCGCGCCGCGCCCACCGCGCTCTCGTACGCCGCGCGATTCCTGCCCCACAAGTCGAGGTCCCAGCCGAGGGTCGCCTGGATCTGGTTGAAGGTCGTCCAGTTCCCGCCGCCCAGGGCAGCCAGGGATTCGGGCAGGAGCGCGCGCGTGTTCGAACCGCCGCCGTTGACCTTGGGCAGCAAGGGCGCATGGCTCACTTCCACCGCCGCCAGCGCCTTGCGTGCGCGCGCCGCGGCGATGCCCAGCGTGGGGCTGCCGGCGAGCGCCTCCTCCATCAACGCGGCCAGCTGCGCGTCGCCGAACGTCGTCCACCAGTCGGCGTGGGGCCACGCGGCCGCGGATACGGCGGCGCCGGCGAGGGCGCGCTCCGCGGCGAGCGTGTTCGCGTCGCGCAACGACGCCTGCGGCGCCAGGCCCCGGCTGCTCGCGCATCCCGAGAGGACTGCGCCGGCGCCAAGCGCGAGGGCGGCGATCGCGAGGAAAGCTCGCGCTCCGGAGTGTTCAGCGGCCGCGGCCATGGCGTGTCGCCCTCATTCGGTCCCTCGTCGTCGCGTGTTGTGGAGCTCGCATTGAGCCCGATGGTTTTGCCGTCACCGTTGCGGCGCGGCGGCTTTTGGTTTCAGACGAAACCATTCGCGGGAGGACCGCAATGCCGGCTCGCCGCCATGAAACGGTGGCGGCACGGCCCGGGCGCCAAATGGAGCCTCCTTGGAATCATCCTGAAAGGGGTTCGAAATGATGTTGGACTGGAATGGCTACCGGGAACAGTTGCTGGGCCGGATCGGGGAGCTTGCGAAGGCCAGCCCGGACACCGTGCGCGGCTACCGGCAACTGAGCGATGCGGGCGCGAAAGCGAACTTGCTGGGCCCGAAGATGCGTGAACTGATTGCCCTCGCGGTCGGGGTGACACGGCAGTGCGATGGCTGCATTGCCGTGCATACGGAGGCCGCGATCAGGCAGGGAGCGACGCGCGCGGAGATCGCCGAGGCGCTGGGCGTTGCGATCTCCGTCAACGCGGGTGCGGCCCTGGTCTACTCGGCCCGGGTGCTGGACGCCTTCGACGCCAGGGCCGGCCAGGAGGGCTGACCGGGCTCACCGCGCCGGCACGCGCAGCCTGGCGACCGTCGCGGCGGCCGCGTTCGGCGGCGCGGTGTTGCCCCAGCTGCTGCGCACGTAGTTGGCGATGTCGGCGATCTGCTGGTCGTTGAGCTGGGCCGCGAAAGCCGGCATCGCACCGTGGTTGAACTGGGCCGGGATCCCCAGCAGCATGGCCTGCAGGATGTTCCCGGGGTCAGGGGCGATCGCCGCGGCGTTGCCGGCCAGTGGGGAGAACACACCGGCAATGCCCGCCCCGGTGGCCTGGTGGCATCCGCTGCAGTAGCCCATGTACAGTGCCGCCCCCCGCGCCCGCGCGGGGCTTGGCATCGGCCGTCCGCTGCGCAGCGCGGAATCCGGTGGGATGGCCTTCAGGTATTCGGCCATCGCCCGCACGTCGGAATCCGTCAGGTAGCTGAGGCTGTTCTGCACCACCTCGGCCATCGGACCGAAGGCCGCCGTCCTGCCCTTGGCCACGCCGGTCTTGAGGTATGCCGCGATCTCGTCGACCGTCCAGGAGCCGAGTCCGGTGGCGATGTCCGTCGTGAGGTCGGGCGCGAACCAGCCGTCGACGACCGCGCCGGTGAGCGTCTTGCTCTTCTCGATCCCGCCGATGACGTTGCGCGGCGAATGGCAGCCGCTGCAGTGGCCCAGGCCTTCCACCAGGTAGGCGCCGCGATTCCAGGAGGGAGGCCTGGCGGGGTCCGGCTGCAACGCGCCTTCCTTGAAATGGAGCTCGCGCCACACGGCCATCGTCGAGCGCAGGTTGAAGGGGAAGTCCATGTGGTTGGCGTCCACTTCGTTGCGCACGGGTTCGACCGTCAGCAGGTACGCGAAGATGGCGGCGACGTCCTCGCGCGTGACCTTGCTGTAGAAATCGTAGGGCATCGCCGGGTACATGTCCTGGCCGTCCTTGTTCAAGCCGTGGTGCATGGCACGGTAGAAGTCGTCGAGCGACCAGCGCCCGATGCCGGTGTCCGGGTCGGGCGTGATGTTGGACGCCAGCATGTAGCCGAACGGCGTGTTGAGCCGGTAGCCGCCGGCGTAGGGCGCCCCGCCCTGCGCGGTGTGGCAGGAGATGCAGTCGCCGGCCCGCGCGAGGTACTCGCCCCGCTGGACCTGGGTCTGTTGCGGGCCGGGCGCCGTCCCGAAACTCCAGGAGGCGAAGAAGACTGCCGGGACGATGGCCGCCAGCCAGGCGCAAATTCGCAATGCGGGCCTGGTCATGACCGATTGCGAGGCGCGGGCGTCGCTGCAGCGGTTGGCGCGCTGGCCTGTTCCCCCAGCGCGTCGGTGACCCTCCGCCCCAGCAGCGGAGAGCCCGCCGCCAGCGCCCTCGTGCCGGCCGGCGCGTCGTTCATCTGCAGGATGAACGCGGTGATGGCGAGGTCATCCGGCTCGGGCACCGAGCCGGGCTTGCCCGGCGGCATCTGGCTGTGCTCGAAGGCGACGAGGCTGGCCAGCGTCCGCGTTCCCCAGGTGGCGCGGAAGTGATCGCCGGCCAGCGCGGGGCCGGCGCCGCCCTGCAGCGCCGCGCCATGGCAGGCGGCGCAGTTCGCGCCATAGAGCGCGCGGCCCTGCTGGGCCTGCGCGGGCGTGTAGACGCCGTCGGCCGGGTCGGCGGCGCGCGACACCGGCGCCGCGAACATGAGGGCCACGGCAACCAGCAGTCCAATGCGAGTCATGTCGGTATCCGCCTTTCATACGATCAAATTTCCGGTCAGGCGCACGGAGGGCATGCCGAACCTCGATCCTCATGCGCTTTTCAGGGCCGCCAGCACCTTGTCCGGCAGGAACGGCACCGAGCGCAGCCGCACGCCGACGGCGTCGAACACCGCATTCGAGATCGCGGCGGGCACGACCGCGGCCGCCGCCTCGCCGACGCCCCACGGCGGTTGCTCCGGCCGGTCGATCAGTTCGATGTCGACGTCCGGGATTTCCGGGAAGGTCAGGATCGGGTAGCTGGCCCAGTCCACGCTGGTGACGCGGGAGCGGTCGAACCTCACCTGTTCCTTCAGCGTGCGGCTCACGGTCTGCAACAGGTTGCCTTCGATCTGGTTCCTGGTGCCGTCGGGGTTGATGACCTGGCCGCAATCGTGCACCACCGCGAAGTGCTTGACGCGGATCGCACCGGTCCTGCGGTCCACTTCGACCGTGGCGACCAGCCCGACGTAGGTGCGATACAGCTCGTACTTCACGTAGGCGACGCCGCGGCCGGTCGCGATGCCCGAGCCCGCGCGCATCGGCGTCGCCCGGCCCCGCCACCTGGCCATGGCCCGCAGCCGCTGCAGCACCTCTTCGCCGCGCGGGTCATGGAGGTGGCGCGTCCGGAACTCGAAGGGGTCGGCCTTCGCGGCGACCGCCAGCTCGTCGAGGAAGGCCTCGTTCGCGAAGGTGTTCTGCATGCGCCCCGGGCTGCGGATCCACGAGGGCCGCAGCGGCGTGTCGGCGAGCCGGTGCGCCACCGTCAGCACGTTGGGGAAGGCATAGGGAATGCCCGTGTCGTTGAGGATGTTGCCGGGCGCGATGTCCATCTCGTGCGGCAGCGCGGCGAGGTCGGCCGCCACGAGCGCGACCGGGCCGGCGACGCCCTGGGGGATGTAGAACTGCGAATGCCAGGCCGTCACGTTGCCTTTGGCGTCGAGTCCGGCCTGGACATCGATCAGGGTCGGCGGCCCTTTCGGGTCCCAGCCGTGCTCGTCGGCGCGCATCCATTGCACGCGCACGGGCTTGCCCATGGCGCGCGCGAGCAGCGCGGCGTCGGCGGCCGCATCCTCGTGGCCGTTGCGCCCATAGCAGCCGGCGCCTTCGACGTAGATCGCGCGGACCTTGTCCAGGGGCAGCGAGAACATGGCCGCCAGCTGCTTGCGCAGGTTGTGGGTGGCCTGGCTGGCGGACCAGGACGTGAGCGTTGCGTCGCGGAACTCGGCCACGGCGCACGACGGCCCGATCGAGCCGTGGGTGTGGATCGCGAAGTCGTAGCTCGCGATGACATGCGTAGCCGCCTGCGGGAGCACCTGTTCGGCGTGCCCGACCTTGCTGGTGACGTCGTCCCTGACGATCTTCGTCGCGCGGACGTGCTCCCACAGCCGCGACTCGTCGGGCAGCTCCGACCATTCGGACCAGGTCGCCTTGAGCTGCCGGGCACCCTTGATGGCGCCCCATTCGCTGCGCGCAACGACGGCGAGGAAGTTGCCCTGGCGCACGACCTTCACGAGATCGGGAATGGCCTTCACCGAGCTCTCGTCGACATCCAGCAGGCGAGCGCCGACGGCCGCGGGCCGGACGACGCGCGCATGCAGCATGCCGGGCAGCCGGAAGTCCTGCATGAAGGTGAACTCGCCGGTGACCTTGCCCGGGATGTCCACGCGCGGCACCGGCCGCCCCACGAAGCGGTACCGCGACGGCTCCAGCAGCGGTGCTTTGGGGTCCATCGCCAGAGAGAAGTGCCGGCCGCCAATGAGCTCGCCGAAGGACACGCTTCGCCCTGCGGAACCGGCGCGAACCATGCCGTCGGACGTGGACAGCCCGCTCGCCGCGACGCGCCACGATTTCGCCGCCTCGGCCACCAGCGCCGCGCGCGCTGTGGCGCACGCCTGCCGAAGCTGCATGCCGCCCTTTTCGACCGAGAAGCTTCCCGAGGTCACGCCCTGGTCGGGCGTGAGCAGCGTGTCGCCGGTGACGAGTCTGACCCGGTCGAACGGGACCGTGAGCTCGTCGGCGACGATCTGGAGCAGCGCGGTATCGACGCCGGTGCCCAGGTCCACTTTTCCGGAGTAGCAGATGACCGTGCCGTCGGCGCCGATCCCGAGGAAGCTGTCTACCTCGCCGGGCGAGAGCGACCTGGCGGCCCCTCCGGCGGCCACTGCGGCCTGGTTCGGCAAGGGGGCGAGGGTGAACGCCACGACCAGTGAGCCGCCCGCCTTCAGCAAGGCGCGGCGCGAAAGTGCCGGATTGCGCATCGTCAGCTCCTGGCCCCGTTGGCGAAGCGCTGCACCGCGCGCACGATCCGCAGGTGCGTCCCGCAGCGGCAGAGGTTCGCCGCCAGGGCGTCCTTGATCTGCGACTCGGTCGGATGCGGGTTCGCGTCGAGCAGGGCCTTGGCCTGCATGATCATCCCGTTGATGCAGTAGCCGCACTGCGCCGCCTGCTCGGCGATGAAGGCCTGCTGCAAGGGATGCGCATGCTGCGTGCTGCCGAGGCCTTCCAGCGTCGTCACCTTGCCGGTGCCGACGCTGCTCACCGGGTAGACGCAGGAGCGGACCGCCCGGCCGTCGATGTGCACGGTGCAGGCGCCGCATTGCGCCAGGCCGCAGCCGAACCGGGGCCCGCGCAGCGCGAGGTCGTCGCGCAGGGCATACAGGAGCGGCATGGCGGGATCGTCGACGTCCAGGCCGACCGTCTTGCCGTTGACGGTGAGCGTCGCCTTCATCGACGCGACACCCGCCAGATCGTGCCGTTGCCGTCTTCGGTCACGAAGAGCGAACCGTCCCTGGCGACGGTGACGCCCACCGGCCGGCCCCACATCTGCGTGTCCGAGATCACGAAGCCCGTCATGAAATCCTCGTACTCGCCCGTGGCCTTGCCGTTCGCGTCGAACAGCAGCCGGACCACCTTGTATCCGGTGCGCTGCGCCCGGTTCCAGGAACCGTGCATGGTGACGAAGGCGCTGCCCCTGTACTCGGCGGGAAAGTTGTCGCCCTGGTAGAAGGTCATCTGCAGCGGCGCGGAGTGGGCCATCATCATCACGTCGGGGACGGTAACCTTGTCCTTCAGGTCGGGCCGCTGACCGGCATGCCGTGGATCCTCGTTGCCGCCGATGTAGTACCAGGGCCAGCCATAGAAGGCGCCTTCGACGACGTGGGTCACGTACTCGAAGGGCGTGTTGTCGCCGATCTCGTCGCGCTCGTTGACGGCGCACCAGAGCTGCGCGGTGCCGGGTTGGATCGCCATGCCCTCGCAGTTGCGCAAGCCCGTCGCGACGATCCTCATGTTCCTGCCGTCCGGGTCGAAGGACAGGACGTTCGCGCGCAGCTCCTCGGTGTCCCATGCGGCGCCGAGCGGCTTGGTCTTCACCCACTCCGCGAGGTCGGCGACGTTGCGCGGTTCCGGATGCATGGTCCAGTGCGGCTCGGGAAACATGTCGAGCGCGGCGTTCGATCCCGAGCCGACCCCCAGGTAGAGACGCTTGCCGTCCGGAGAGAAAACGATGTCCCGCGCATAGTGGTGCACCGACGGCAGCGCTTCGATGATGCGTTCCGGTTTTCCACGCGCCTTCAGGTCGCCGTTCCTGTAGCGGAACCGCACCACGCTGTCGGTGTTGGCGACATAGACCCACTGTGGGTTGGGCCCGGGGGGATAGAACGCGATGCCGAATGGCTGCTTCAGACCGCTCGCGAACACCACGTCCTTCTCCGGCCTGGCGCTGCCCGCGGGAACGCGCAGCACACGCACCGAGTTGAACATGCTGTCGGCGACGAACAGATCGCCGTTGGGAGCCGCGCGGATCACCCGGGGCTTGTGCGTGTCGGTGGTGACCCGTTCGGCCTTGAAACCCTCGGGCACCTGGGGCAGCGCGCCCGCGGGCGCCGGCACGACCTGCGCCGCGCCGTAGGTCGCCTTGCCGATGGCCGGCAGGTCCGGCGGCGTGAGCAGGCGCCGGACACCGGGCTTGTCGTCGCGCCAGCCGCCGATGGCCGCCTCGCCTCGCAGGACCTGGGCGAAGGCTTGCTGGCCGGCGAGCAGCAAGAGGAAGCAGGCGGCGGCGGTGAGGACCTTCAGGGACATGACGACTTTCTCCATGGAAGTGTTCGGTTCGGCTGCAGGGCGCAATTTCGCGCTCCCGTCGCTCCCGGCGCGTTACGCGAGGCGCGGTGGCCGGTCTCATTCGTAATACGGCGTCGACGCCGCGTAACGCGGGTGGAATCGCCATCGAACCCAATCGGGCTTCGCCGCCTGGCGTCCCACCCCAAGAAAGGAATCCTCGTGAAACTTCCCGCAATCGCATTGGCGCTGACCGCTGCCGCCGGCATGCTCGGCGGCTGCGCCTCGGATGCGCCCTTCGCATGGAACGACCGCCCCGCGAATGTGGAGCGAATCGAAACCGGCGTCGTCGAACGCATCGAACTGTTCCGGGACGGCGAAGCGTCGCCGACCGGCCTGGGGGCGGTCCTGGGCGGCGTCGCGGGCGGCGTGATCGGCCACCAGATCGGCGGCGGCGTCGGCAATGTGGCTGCGACCATCCTCGGCGCCGTGGGCGGCGCGGTCGTCGGCAACAACATCCAGCACGCGAATTCGGGCGACCGCTACCGCATCACCGTGCGCCTGGACGGCGGCGGGAGCCTGCAGGAGACCGAGGTCGGCAAGGGCGAGCTGCGCGTCGGCGACCGCGTCCGCGTGGTGAACAATCGCGTGTATCGCGCCTGAGGGCGTGCCGGCAGCGCCGAGGTGATCCGTCGCTTGTCGTCATGAAGCCGGGCGGCGGGTGGCAGCGGGACGCAGCGAAGCAAGTGCCGTGATGACCGCGGCCACGAGGATGTTCAGGGCCAGTGCCAGCAGCCCCGTGTACACGGTATAGCTCGTGCCTCCCAGCACCAGCGCATGCACCGGCTTGATGCCGTCAGCGAACACGAGCCAGCTGCCGCCGGCGATGCCGGCCGCCCAGCCGGCCAGCAGCGCAGGGGCGCGAAACCAGCCGAAGAACAGGCCGAACACGACGGCCGGAAAGGTCTGGATGATCCACACTCCGCCCAGCAGCTGCAGGTTGATCGCAAACTGGGTCGGGACGAACAGGACGAAGACCAGGGCGCCGACCTTGACCACCAGCGAGACGATCTTCGCCACCTTCGCCTCGCCTTGCGGCGTCACATCCGGATTCACGTACGGCTTCCAGAAGTTGCGCGTGAACAGGTTGGCCGAACCGATGGACATCACCGCGGCCGGTACCAGGGCGCCGATCGCGATCGCGGCGAAGGCGAATCCGGAGAACCAGCTCGGGAACAGGGCGTTGAACAGCGCCGGCACCACGTCGTTGTTGTTCTTCACCGCGATCCCGGCTGCATGGGCCATCAACCCCAGCAGCGCGATCAGCCCGAGCAGCACCGTGTAGGCCGGCAGGAACACCGCGTTCTTGCGGATGGTGTCGGCGCTCTTCGAAGCGAAGATGCCGGTCAGCGTATGCGGGTACATGAAGGCTGCCAGGGCGGAGCCCAGGGCCAGCGTGGCGAACGGCAGCATCTGCTGCGGCTGAAGGACGAGACCGGTCGCGCCGCCTTTCGCCGCGAACGCCGCGCCCGCCGATGCGAAGACCGTGGCATAGCCGCCCAGCTTCATCGGCACCAGCACGACGGCCACCAGCACCACGATGTAGATCATCAGGTCCTTGACGAAGGCGATCAGGGCCGGCGCGCGCAGCCCGGCCGAATAGGTGTAGAGCGCGAGGATCACGAAAGCACCGGCGAGCGGCAGTTCGCCCGTCAGCCCGAGCGCCCTGATCACGACTTCCATGCCGACGAGCTGCAGCGCGATGTACGGCATGGTGGCGACCAGGCCGGTGAGCGCAACGGCCATCTCCAGCCAGCGCGAGCCGTAGCGCCCGAAGACGACGTCGGCGGCGGTGACATGCCCGGCGCGCTGCGCCTCGTGCCACAGCCTCGGCATGATCATGAACACGATCGGGTAGACCAGGATGGTGTAGGGCAGCGCGAAGAAGCCGTAGGCGCCGACCGCGTACACCAGTGCGGGCACCGCGATGACGGTGTACGCGGTATAGAAATCGCCGCCGACCAGGAACCAGGTGATCCAGGTGCCGAAGTTGCGGCCGCCAAGGCCCCACTCATCCAGGTGGGCGCCCTTGTTGGCCTTGCCCCTTTGCCAGCGCGCGGCGCCGAATCCGAGCACGGTGACGAGCACGAAGAAGAAGGCGAAGACGCCGAACGCCGTCCAGTCGACATGGGCGGCCATCATTCGACTCCCTTGCGCACACCGTGCCGGTAAACCACCCAGATGAGCAGGGAAGTGACGGGCACCCAGGCGAACTGGTACCAGTAGAAGAACGGGAAGCCGAAGAGTGCCGGCAACTGGTGGTTGTAGAAGGGAATCCACAGCAAGCCGACGAAGGGAAGGACGAGGAGAATCCGCATGCCATGGCTCCTGTTGATGCGCCGCGGATCGTCGCGGCGCCGGGCGACAGCCCGGTTTCGGATTGCGCACCAACCATTTCAAATGAAGCGGTCGCGCTGCGGGGTGAAACGCTGCGCACGCGAGGCGCGGCGATATTCAGCCTCATGAACACGCCAGTGAACGACGCACCCATGACACCGGAAGAGCGGATCGATGCCGCGCTGGAGGAGTCGTTTCCGGCCAGCGACGCGCCCTGGTGGTCGCTGGGCGTGCCGAGCTCCCGGGAGTTGCGGGAAGAAGATGAAAGCGGGCAGGCGTCAGCGGCCCGGCGTCAGGTCGTCCAGCGGTCCTGACTGCAGCTGCCTGGTGCGGCTGCGCTTGACCAGCATCGCCAGCAGCAGGGCCGTGGTTGCCGAGGCCGCCAGTTGCGGCGAGCCGGCGAGCAGTTGCGCCAGGCTGTCGACCGCTTCCACGCTGACTTGCTGCACGTGCTGCGCCAGCGCCACGACGTCGCTGGCCTGGACCCGGCTGAGCTCGTCGAGCTGGATGTTGATCTTGCCGGCGCCGCTGCGAAACCGGATGGCGGCGAAGATGCCATGGGCGATGGCCACCAGCGAGAGCACGCCCAGCGGCCGTATCAACAGCTCCAGCATCCGCCCGCGCTCCGGGGCCGGCGCCACCTCGTAGACCTGGCCGATCAGGTCGGGAATGGCGTGTTCCGGCGGTTCGCCGTCCACGCCGGGGGCTGTTTCCGTGAAAGCAATTGTGTTCATGATTCTGGTCCTTCGAGCACGCACCGAAGCCATGCGTGGGGACATGGTGCCGCGGGGCCTCGGGTGGCCTATTACGGCGCGGCGCCGCCGCGTTGCATCTGCAACAAGGCCCGTGCCGGGATCCGCCGCCCGCTCAGCGCAGCAACTCCTCCAGCGCCCGCGCCAGGTCTGCCCGCCGCAGTGGCTTGGCCAGCAGGCGCGTCACCCCGGCTTCCGTGGCACGGGCGGCCAGCTGCGCCCCGCCATAGCCGGAGACGAGGAGGACCGGCAGGTCCGGATGGCCGGCCCGTACCTGCCGGGCCAGCTGCGTGCCGGTCATCCCGGGCATGACTTCATCGGTGAGGAGCGCGGCATACCGCTCCTTGCCTTCGCGCAGGATCCGCAGGGCCTGCTCGGGGTCGGTGCATCCGGTCGGCCGGTAGCCCAGCCCGGTGAGCATCTCCATCGCCAGGGTGACGAGTGCCTCCTCGTCGTCGACGAACAGCAGGGCCTCGCCGCCACCGCGCGACGCCGGGTGCTGACGCGTTGCGGACGGCGCAACCGGCTCCCTGCTTTCGGGAAAGTAAAGGGTGAAGCAGGCGCCCTGTTGCGGTGTGCTCTGCACGTCGATCGCGCCGCCCGATTCGGCAATGACGCCGTGCACGACGGCCAGGCCCAGGCCGGTGCCGGACTGCGCGCCGCGGGTGGTGAAGAAAGGTTCGAACAGGTGCTCCATGACGTCGGTGCCCATGCCCACGCCATCGTCCTGGACCGCCAGCGTCAGGTAATTCCCGGCTTCCAGCCGGCTGTGGGACAGAACGCGTGGCGCGCGGAACGCCGCCCGCGTGAGCCGAACGCTCAGCCGGCCGCCCGCCGGCATCGCCTGCATCGCGTTGGTGCAGAGATTCATGACGGCTTCGAACACCTGCGTCGGGTCTCCCCGCAGCCGCGCCCCATGGGCCTCGAGCGCGCGCTCCAGGACCACGACCGGCGGCAACGACGCCGCCAGCAAGGCAAGCACTTCCTGGACGATGGGTTCCAGCTCGAACACGGTCGACGCGCGGGCGCCGCCGCGGCTGAAGGCCAGGATCCGCTCGACCAGCGACTTGCCGCGCAACGCGGCCTGCTGGACTTTTGCGAGGTGCCGCTCCTGGTCACTGCCGGGGGCCGCCTTGTCCTGCGCCATTTCGCCGAAGCCGACGATCGCGGCCAGCACGTTGTTGAAGTCGTGCGCCACGCCGCCGGCCAGGGTCCCCAGCGCCTCCAGCTTGCTGGCGCGTGACAGCTGCAATTGCAGCGCGCGGTGGGCCTTGTCGCGCGACTGGCCGGCGCGCCGCACCAGGTGGATCGCGATCGCAACGACTCCCAGCAACAGCGCGAGGCCCGCGGCCGTCAATTGGGCCGTCTGCCGCCAGGCGAGCAGGACGGCGTCCAGCCTTCGCGTCAGGACGACCTTCAGGCCGAAGCGCGGCAGGTCGTGGACGGCGACCAGGCGGCGGCTGCCGTCACGGAACAGGCGCACTTCGATCCCCGCGCGGTTCGCCAGGCGTCGCGCAAGCCGCGCCGGGTCCACCTCGACTTCCGCGGCGATGGTTCCGGCCAGGCGCACCCCGTCAGCGCGGATGACCGCCATGCGCGCGTCAGCTGCAGGTGAAGCCACGGAAAATGCGCCTAGCAGCTCCCGCGCCGGCATCGCGGCAAGGATCCAGCTGCCGCCGGCCGTGGGCATCCCCGCAAGCCGGACGGCGACGGCAACCAGCTCTTCATGGCGCTGGGCATCGTCGAAGGGGTTGCCGACGGCCAGCGCGGTGTCGGCGAGGCCATCCAGGCGCGGCACGAACAGCGACATGGCGGGTGCGGGCGTGCTGTCGGATGCGGCCACGATGTGTCCGGCGGCGTCGGCCAGCCAGATCGTCCGCACCAGGGGCATCAGGGCCGCACGGGTCTGGAGCGCGCGCGTGGTGTCCGCGGGCGCCAGCGGCAGCCGGCCTTCCTGCAGCTCGGAGCGCATCGCCTGCAAGCCCTCCTGCACGCCTTGCAGGCCGCGGTCGACTTCGTCCGTCAATGCCAGCGACAGCAGGGTCAGCTCGCGGGCCTGGCCTGCCATGGCGGTGGCGCGCAGGCGCCAGAGCGCCGCCGCCGCGATCGCCGCCACGACGATCGCGAGGGCCAGCGCAAGCAACCATGCAATGCGATCCGGCGCCTGAATCCGTGCCTTGTTCACCGCGCGGCGGAAGGGGCGCTGGACTGGCGCAGCGGCTGCACGGTCATGGCTCAGCGCGTCGCGAGCTGCTGCTCCGGGGCCGATATCACTTCGACCGTTTCACTGCGCGGCAAGCTGCCGTAGTGCCCGATCACCCGGTAGTGGCCGGCCGGCAGGCGCACGTCCATCGGCGGCGCGGCATCATCCTGCGTCGCCAGCACGTCCACGCCATGCGCATCGGTAACGCGCATGGCCGTCCTGCCCGGCGCGTGTTGCGCCACGACATCGTCGGGCCGGCCGCGAGCCGGACGGTCCGCGGCTGTCGATAGAGAGAAGCAGAGGCCAGCCACGGCGGCGGCGACGGCGATGGTGAGCAGGAGTCTGTAGCTTCTCATGATCTGGCTTCCTGGAATTTCGGCGCGCGGTGGCGACCGAACTGCGAATCGTGCCGCAGTTCCGCACACCCGGTGTTGCAGGAGTCGCCGGCCAGATGACAGATGCCATGGTTGTTCCCATTACGTCTGTCGGATCCGGACGCCGTCCTGCAACCGTCTCGCCATCGGGCACGCCTAGTCTGGCCACCTTCGAACCCCCGGGAACACGACCATGGCTACACGAACCGCAATGCCAACCACGGCTATCGTTCAGGAACCGCTGCTGTCCCTCGCGTCCGGCGTGAGCATCCCCGACAGCAAACTGGCTCGCGAAGTCACCGAACTGGTTCGCGATACCGAGAGTTCCCTGCTGTTCAACCATTCAAGCCGCGTCTACTGCTTTGCCTGCGCGGCCGGCAAACGGAAGGGTCTCGCCTTCGATCCGGAGCTGTTGTACGTGAGTGCCATGTTCCACGACATGGGCCTCGTGCCGGAACACAGCAGTGCCACCGAGCGCTTCGAGGTCGACGGCGCCAACGCCGCCCGCGACTTTCTCCGCAGCCACAGGATCTCCCGGCAGGACATCGACACGGTGTGGACTTCGATCGCCCTTCACACCACGCCCGGCATCCCCCGGCACATGCATCCGGTGGTTGCGCTGCTGACCAACGGCGTCGAGATGGATGTGCTCGGAATCGCCTACCCGGAGTTCCCGGACGCCGAGCGCGAAGCGATCGTCGCCGCGTATCCGCGCACCGAGCACTTCAAGGAAGACATCATCCAGGCCTTCTACGACGGCATCAGGCACAAGCCCGGGACAACGTTCGGCAACGTGAAGGCCGATGTCCTGGCGGACAAGGACCCGAATTTCCAGCGCGGGAACTTCTGCAGCGTCATCCGCGGTTCGCGCTGGAAGGGCTAGGGCCTCGATGGCGGAGACGATCCGATGCAGCGACCTGATTTCATGCATGCCAGGCGGCGCGACGTCGACCTGAACCGCTCGCTTTCCTTCATGTTCGCGCTGACGCTTGCCACCGGCCTGGTGTGGATGGGCGTCGATGCCGCGCCCGCGGTGGAGACCGCGGCGGGGTCACCTGACCCGGCCCGGACCGTAGTCAGCGTCGAACGACCCACCGGCCAGGCCACCAGTCCCATCAAGGAAATCCATGTCGAACCCTGAACGCTTCACCCATGCAACCGGCGCTCCCGTAGCGGACAACACCAACATTCTGACCGCCGGCCGCCGCGGTCCGACCCTGCTGCAGGACATCTGGCTGATCGAGAAGCTCGCGCATTTCGATCGCGAGGTCATTCCCGAACGCCGGATGCATGCCAAGGGCTGGGGGGCCCATGGCACCTTCACGGTGACCCACGACATCACGAAGTACACCAAGGCGGCGCTGTTCTCGCAGGTCGGCAAGCAGACGCCGATGTTCGCGCGCTTCTCGACCGTCGCCGGCGAACGCGGCGCCGCCGACGCGGAGCGCGACATCCGCGGAACTGCCCTCAAGTTCTACACCGAGGACGGCAACTGGGACATCGTCGGCAACAACACGCCGGTCTTCTTCTTCCGCGATCCCCTGCGCTTCTCCGACCTCAATCACGCCATCAAGCGCGACCCCCGCTCCGGTCTGCGGAGCGCTCAGAACAACTGGGACTACTGGACTCTTCTTCCAGAGGCGCTGCATCAGGTCACGATCGTCATGTCCGACCGTGGAATTCCAAAGTCCTTCCGGAACATGCATCTGTTCGGAAGTCATACCTTCTCGATGATCGATGCCGGGAACAATCGCACCTGGGTGAAGTTCCACTTCCGTACCCAGCAAGGGATCGAGAATCTCACGGACGAAGCTGCCGCGGCGCTGGTGGCGAATGACCGCGAGAGCAACGGCCGGGACCTGCTGGAAGCGATCGACGGTGGCGATTTTCCGCGCTGGAAGCTCTTCATCCAGGTCATGACGGAACAGCAGGCCAGGACCCACAAGCACAACCCCTTCGACCTGACCAAGGTCTGGCCCAAGGCCGACTATCCGCTGATCGAAGTCGGCGTGATGGAGCTCAATCGCTATCCGGAAAACTACTTCGCGGAGGTGGAGCAGGCCGCCTTTTCGCCGGCGAACGTGGTGCCCGGCATCGGTTTCTCGCCCGACAAGGTGCTCCAGGGCCGGCTGTTCTCCTATGGCGATACCCAGCGCTACCGCCTCGGCGTCAACTTCAATCACATCCCCGTCAACGCGCCCAAGTGCCCGTTCCAGTCCTATCACCGCGACGGCCAGATGCGCACGGATGGCAACCTGGGAGCGACGACGTCCTATAACCCGAACAGCCAGGGGCTGTGGGATAACCAGCCCGAATACGCCGAGCCGCCGCTCGCGCTCGAAGGCGACGCCGATCACTATGACCACCGCCTGGTGGACGACCACTGGGAGCAGCCCGGCAATCTGTTCCGCAAGATGAGCCCCGAGCAGAAACAGCTGCTGTTCGACAACACGGCGCGCGCGATGAATGGTGCCTCCCGCGAGGTCCAGGAGAGGCACGTCGCCAACTGCAGGCGGGCCGATCCTGCCTATGGCGATGGCGTGGCACGTGCCTTGCAGGGATGAATCGGCGGACTTTGCTGGTGATCAGCGGCGCCGCGGTCGCGGCAGTCTGCAAGAAAGGCAGGGCGGAAATGACAAGCAGCGGCGTGCAGGCGGGGCTGATGACGGCGAAGAGCAAGTTTGGCGCAAGGGAGACGGCCGATCGCCTCGCAAGCGCCGTCGCAGCCGGGGGGATGACCGTTTTCGCCCGCATCGACCATGCGGCGGGCGCGCGACAGGCCGGCCTTGAACTGGCACCGAGCGAGCTGTTGATCTTCGGCAATGCGAAGGGCGGAACGGCGCTCATGCAGGCGAATCCGGTGGTGGGCATCGACCTGCCGCTCAAGGCGCTGGTCTGGCGCGACGGCAGCGGCACGGTCTGGCTGACCTACAACGATCCGCACTGGATTGCCAGGCGGCACGGGCTGGACACCGCGGTCGCTGCCCGGGTGGATTCGATGGCTGCGGCGCTGGCGGCCCTTGCCAGGGACGCGACAGGGAGCTGACCGTGGGAACTGCCGCCGTGCCCGCGTCGTACTTCGGGATCGTCCTGGGCCTCGCCGGGCTGGGCGGCGCCTGGCGCCATGCGGCCCAGTCCTGGGGCCTGCCGCGCGGCGTCGGGGAAGTCCTGATGCTGTTCGCCGCGATCGCCTGGCTGCTGCTGCTGGCGCTCTACGCGTTCAAGTGGATCCATGCGCGCGAACAGGCGCTGCAGGAGCTGGAGCATCCCGTCCAGTGTTGCTTCGTGGGCCTCATCGGCGTCGCCACGATGCTGGTCGCCATGGCCGCGCTTCCATACTCGCGGCCCGCCGCGCAGCTCCTGTTCGTGCTCGGAGCGACGTTCACGATCGTCTTCGCGGTCTGGCGAACGGGCATCCTGTGGCAAGGCGGCCGCGATCCCGCTGCGACGACACCGGTCCTCTATCTGCCGACGGTCGCCGGCCTCTTCGTCACGGCGACGACCGCCGCTGCCCTGGGCCACGGCGACTGGGGGCAGCTTGCTTTCGGTGCCGGATTCTTTTCATGGCTCGCGATCGAATCCGTGCTCTTGCATCGGCTGTACACCGTGGCCAGCATGCCGGCGGCGCTGCGCCCGACCCTCGGCATCCAGCTCGCTCCGCCGGTGGTCGGGGCGGTCGCATACCTGAGCGTGACGCCCGGTGTGCCCGGCCCGCTCGCCTACGCCATGCTGGGCTACGGCTTGCTGCAGGCCTTGCTGCTGCTGCGTTTGCTGCCCTGGATCCGGCAACAACGCTTTGCACCCTCCTATTGGGCCTTCACGTTCGGCGCGACCGCGCTGGCCGCCGCACCGCTGGCCATGCTGGAGCGGGGGACCACAGGCGCCGTCGCGGCCATCGCACCGTACCTCTTCGTCGCCGCCAACATCGTGGTCGGGCTGGTCGCGGTCGGTACCGTGCGCCTCATCTTGCAGGGTCGGATGCTGCCGAAGGCGGCTGCCTGACAGGCAACGCGGGCTATCTGGCGGCGGCTTCGGCCGCTGGCTCGGGCCCTTTCGTCAGCGACGGAACTTCCGCTTGGCGACGGGAACGTTGGATGACAGAATCGTTTTCCTGAGCGCAGCTGGGGCCGGAACTTGCCACGAGGGCGGGCGATGCCAGTGTCTTCGCCACGCGCGGCGGCCTCTACGCCGGCACGCCGCTCGACACCCCATCGCCGCGCGACGCTGAAGCTGCATGCCCCGCAGCTGCCTGAGTCGGCCCGGCGGCTAGTTCGGCCCTTTCGGCGGATGCGGCTGCCCGAGCGCGGTTCGCATCTCCACGATCTGCTGCTGCTGCTTGGCAATGATGTCCCGCGCGATCCGCAGGAGCCGCGCGTTGCGGCCGTAGCGCAATTCGGCCTCGGCCATGTCGATCGCGCCCTGATGGTGGGACACCATCATCGCGACGAAGTCGGCGTCGACGTCGCCCGAAGGCTTGACCGTCATCCCCGCCATCATTCTCGTCATGGCTGCATGGTTTTCGGCGAGGAAAGGCGCTTCGCCGGAGCCGGCGGCCAGCGCGGCCGCGCCGGCGGCCAGGAGCAGTGCGAGCAAGGCCGCGCGCGGGGCAAGGCCGGATCGAAGAGATGCGGGCATGTCGATTCCCTGATGTGATGGTCGAAGCCGGTACTGTGCGGCGCCGGCGTGGTGATCGCGTTTGGGATCGCCGGACTTTGATTTCACAAGAAACGCGAGCTCGCCTGGTGGCGGCGTACGATGGATGACGGGGGTCGCTCCCAGGGCGCCTGCCGACCCTCTGAATTCCGCTGTACCTTGACCGCGACGAGAGGAGCCTTCCATGAGCGAGCATTCCGGCCACGTGCTGGAGCTCCTGCGGACCGGCCAGGAGTTCGCCCTGTACCGCGGGCGGGAGCAGGGCTATCCTTTCCCGGTCCTCGTGGTGACTCCCGCCGCCCAACAGCCGGCGCCCCAGAGCCTGCGGAGGCTGGAGCACGAATACGCGCTCGCGGGCGAGCTCGAGCCCGCGTGGGCGGCCCAGCCGCTGGCGCTGACGCGCCGCGAAGCGCAGACAATGCTCGTGCTCAAGGACACGGGCGGCGACCCGCTGGACCGCCTCCTTGGAAAACCGATGGAATTGCGACAGTTCCTGCGCATCGCCATCGGCCTCTCGGGCGCGCTCGGACGGGTTCACGAACGGGGCCTCGTGCACAAGGACATCAAGCCGGACCATGTCCTGGTCGACGCCGCGAGCGGGCGGGCCTGGCTGACGGGCTTCGGCATCGCGTCGCGCCTGCCGCGCGAGCGCCAGGCCCCCGAGGCACCGGAGGCCATCTCGGGGACGCTGGCCTACATGGCGCCCGAGCAGACCGGGCGCATGAACCGTTCCATCGATTCGAGGAGCGACCTCTATTCGCTGGGCGTCACCTTCTATGAAATGCTCACCGGCGGCCTTCCCTTCACCGCCTCCGATCCGATGGAGTGGGTGCATTCGCACATCGCGAAACAGCCCTTGCCGCCCGACGAGCGAGCGGCGAAGATTCCCCCACAGGTGTCGGCCATCGTCCTGAAGCTGCTCGCCAAGACGAGCGAGGAGCGCTACCAGACCGCGGGCGGCGTCGAGGCCGACCTCGGGCGCTGCCTCGCCGACTGGGAGTCGCTGGGACAGATCGCTCCCTTCCCCCTCGGCACGCGCGATGCGTCGGACCGGCTGGTGGTTCCCGAGCGCCTGTACGGACGGGAGCGCGAGACCCAGGCCCTCATCGCCGCCTTCGACCAGGTCGTTGCCACCGGCGCACCCGCCCTGGTGCTCGTCTCCGGCTATTCGGGCATCGGCAAATCATCGGTGGTGAACGAGCTGCACAAGGCCCTCGTGCCGCCGCGTGGCTTGTTCGCGTCCGGCAAGTTCGACCAGTACAAGCGCGACATCCCGTATGCGACGCTGGCCCAGGCCTTCCAGAGCATTGTCCGGACCATTCTCGGCCAGAGCGATGCCGAGCTCGCGCGCTGGCGCGACGCGCTGCGCGAGGCCCTGGCCCCGAACGGACAGCTGATCGTGAACCTCGTGCCCGAGCTGGAGCTCGTGCTGGGACCCCAGCCCCCGGTCGCCGAGCTGGCGCCGCAGGACGCCAGGAACCGGTTCCAGCTGCTGTTCCGGCGTTTCGTCGCCGTCTTCGCGCGGCCGGAGCACCCGCTCGCCTTGTTCCTCGACGATCTGCAATGGCTGGACGCCGCAACCCTCGACCTGCTCGAGCATCTGGTCACGCATTCCGAGGTGCGGCACCTGCTGCTGGTCGGCGCGTACCGGGACAACGAGGTCGATGCCGCGCACCCGCTCATGCGCACGCTGGCGGCGATTCGCAGCGCCGGCGCGCGGGTGCACGAAATCGTGCTGGCACCCCTCGGGCTCCAAGATGTCACTCGCCTCATCTCGGATGCGCTGCGTTGCGAGAGCCAGAGCGCGTTGCCCCTGGCGCAGCTGGTCCATGAGAAGACCGGCGGCAATCCCTTCTTCGCGATCCAGTTCTTCATGGCGCTCGCCGATGAGGGCCTGCTCACCTTCGACCCGGTCGTGCCAGGGTGGCATTGGGACATGGATCGCATCCGTGCCAGGAGCTATACCGACAACGTGGTGGAACTCATGGCCGGAAAGCTGAAGCGCTTGTCCGCGCCCACCCAGGAGGCCCTGAAACGGCTGGCCTGCCTGGGCAACATCGCCGAGATCGCCACGCTGACCCTGGTGCATGGGAAAACAGAGGAGGCGACGCATGCCGAACTGTGGGAGGCCGTCCAGGCCGGGCTCATCTTCCGGCTGGAGAGCGCCTACACGTTCCTGCACGACCGGATCCAGCAGGCGGCCTATTCCCTCGTTTCCGAGGAACACCGTGCCGGTGTCCACCTGCGCATCGGCCGGGCGCTGCTGGCCAGCATGACGGAGGAGGGCCTCGCCGAGCACGTGTTCGAGATCGTCAATCAGCTGAATCGCGGCGCCGCGCTGATCACCGCCGGGGACGAGCGCGAGCGGCTGGCCGAGCTCAACCTGCTGGCGAGCCGGCGCGCGAAAGCGTCCAGCGCGTATGTCTCGGCGCTCAACTATCTCGTGGCCGGCGCGGCGCTGCTGCCGGAAGATTCGTGGCAGCGCCGGCGCGCGCTCACCTTCGCGCTGGAGCTCGACCGGGCCGAATGCGAGTTCCTGACCGGCGCGCTGGCGGAGGCGGGCGAGCGCCTGGCGACGCTGTCGGCCCGCGCGGCCACGACGGTCGAACGCGCGTCGGTCGCGTGCTTGCGCATCGACGTGGAGCTGACCCTCGACCAGAGCGGCCGCGCGGTCGCGGTCGGCCTCGACTACCTCCGGCATCTGGGCATGGCCTGGTCGCCGCATCCGACGGAGCAGGACGCGCGCCGGGAATACCAGCGGGTCTGGGCTGCCCTTGGAGACCGCACCATCGAGGCCCTCGTCGAGCTGCCCTTGATGGCCGATCCGACCTCTCTCGCCACCCTGGATGTGCTGACCAAACTCACGGCGCCTGCCTGGTATACGGATGCGAACCTGCTCTCCGTGGTCATCTGCCGGGCCGTCAATCTCAGCGTCGAGGGCGGCAACTGCGACGCCTCGTGCTTCGCCTATGCAACGCTTGGCCTGCTCGCCGGACCGCACTTCGACGACTACCAGGCCGGATACCGATTCGGCCGGCTGGGCTACGACCTGGTCGAGCAGCGCGGGCTGAAGCGCTTCCAGGCCAGGACCTACATGAACTTCGGCAATGTCGTCCTGCCGTGGACGAAGCACGTCCGGACCGGCCGCGACCTGGTGCGTCGCGCGTTCGAGGTCGCGAACCAGGTCGGCGACCTCGTTTTTGCGGCGTTCTGCTGCCATCACGTGAACACGAACCTGCTGGCGGCGGGGGACCCCCTCGATGAGGCCCAGGCCGAGGCCGAGAGCGGCCTGGCTTTTGCGCAGAAGATGCGCTTCGGTCTTGGCATCGACCTGGTGCTGCCGCAGCTCGCGCTGATCCGGACGTTGCGCGGCCGGACGCCGAACTTCGGTTGCTTCGACGATGAGGAGTTTGACGAGCTCCGGATCGAGCGCCACTTCTCGGAGAATCCGAACCTGGCGATTGCCGAGTGCTGGTACTGGATCCGCAAGTTGCAGGCGCGCTTCTTTGCCGGCGACCATGCGGCCGCCATCGAGTTCGCGCAGAGGGCGCAGCCGCTGCTGTGGACCTCGCCGTCGCTGTTCGATACGGCGGAGTATCACTTCTACGGCGCACTCGCCCGGGCGGCATCCTGCGACAGCGCGACGGCCGACCAGCGACGGCGGCATGTCGATGCGCTGGCCGGGCACCATCGCCAGCTCGAGATCTGGGCGGCGAATTGCCCGGAGAATTTCAGCAACCGCGCCGCCCTGGTCGGGGCGGAGATCGCCCGGATCGAAGGCCGCGCGCTGGACGCCATGGACCTCTACGAACAGGCGATCCGCTCGGCACGCGAGAACGGGTTCATCCACAACGAGGCCCTCGCCAACGAGCTGGCGGGCCGCTTCTACCTGGCTCGCGGGCTCGAGAAGAACGGCAGTGCGCACCTGCGCGACGCCCGCGCCGGCTACGCCCTGTGGGGTGCCGACGGCAAGACGAAACAGCTCGATCGGCTCTATCCGGATCTGGCCGCGTCGGAGCGGCATCGTGACGGGGCGGCTCTCGGTTCCCCGGCCCAGCAGCTCGACGTCGCGAGCGTCGTCAAGGCCTCGCACGCCATCTCCGGCGAGATCGTGCTCGAGGACCTGGTCGACACGCTGATGCGCATCGTGCTCGAAAATGCCGGCGCCCAGGCCGGGCACCTGATTCTCGTTCGGGACGGACGCCTGGTCCTCACGGCCGAGGCGGGCGTGGAGCAGCAGACGATCCGGGTGCGGCTGCATCCCGACGCCGAGCCGCCCGAAGCGGCGTTGCCGGCATCGCTCATCAACTATGTCCGGCGCAGCCAGCAGCGGGTGCTGCTGGCGGATGCCACGCAGGCGAACCTCTTCTCGACCGACGCCTACTTCGCCCGCCGGCAGCCGAAGTCGGTGCTGTGCCTTCCCATCATGCGGCGATCCGCGCTGGTCGGCCTGCTGTACCTGGAGAACAGCCTCGCGCCGCACGCCTTCACGTCCGAACGGCTGGCGGTGCTGGAACTGCTCGCCTCCCAGGCGGCGATCTCGCTGGAGAACGCGCTGCTCTATGCCGATCTGCGGCGGGAGAACAGCGAGCGCAGGCAGGCCGAGGAGGCGCTGCGCGAGCGCGAAGCGCGCATCCGGCGGCTCGTCGAGTCCAACATCATCGGCGTGCACTTCTGGAACCTGGCCGGAGGCCTCACCGAGGCG
>JAQGMU010000106.1 GCA_028292195.1 Ramlibacter sp.
GTCAGCGGGATGTTGTCGAAGATCGCGCTCACGAAGCCCAGGCCCAGCGCGCTCTGCCACGATGCGGCGGGCAAGTGTTGCACCGGCATCATCGCGGCGCACAGCACGAGCGAAAGCAGGAAGACGCTTCCCTTGAAAGCTTCGGGCAGCAGGCTCCAGTTGGGACGGCGCCATGGCGCGGTCGCGAAAATCGCCACCCAGACCGCAAGCCCGATCACCGGCCAGTGCTCGAGCACGTTGGGATCGCTCAGGTTGAAGTAGACGTTGGCGGCGATCGCCGACAGCAGGATGATGGCCACGATCGCCAGGCGCGAGCCTTGCAGCTTCGCGTCCTGCGGATTCTCTTTCATGATCGGTTGGTACGCGTGCTGCTGGCGCGCCGCGACGACGCCGAATATCAGCATGGCGGTGCCGGCCGCGACGTAGGCTTCGAACACCTGCCCGGGCTTGACGCCGGCGATCCACATCATCGTGGTGGTGGTGTCGCCCACCACGCTGCCCGCGCCGCCGGCGTTGCTGGCCGCGACGATGGCCGCCAGGTAGCCGATGTGCACCTTGCCGCGATACAGCACGTGGGCCATGGCGCCGCCGATCATGGCGGCGGCGATGTTGTCCAGGAAGCTGGAGAGCACGAAGATGATCAGCAGCAGGCAGAAGCCGCCCTTCCAGTCGTCCGGCAGGTAGCGTGGCAACAGGTCGGTGGCGCGGCTGCGCTCGAAGTGGTCGGCCAGCAGGGCAAAGCCGAGCAGCAACCCGAGCAGGTTGCCCAGCGTCACCCACTCGTGATGGAGCAGCGACAGCAGCCCCGGCAGGCCCGTCACCCCAGCGAAATCGCCGAACAGCAGCTTGTAAGCAGCGATCACGACCATGCCCGTGACGGCGACGAACAATGTGTGGTGATGGAAGAGCGCGACGCCGGCCAGGGTGAGCGCGAACAGGAGGAAGTCGAGGGGGATGCCGGCAATGGTCAAGCGGGGCTCTCGTTTTTCTTGGTATGAACCCGGCATTATCCGCAATGCTCGACCGCGCCTCTTTGCGCGTGTAGTCGCCGGACTACGGCACGTGGCCGGGCGCTCCGACATGGCGTGCAAGCTGTACGGCTAGATTTCCACGCAGATGCAGCAAAGGGTTGGAACGCCATGAACCAGGATCGCATCCAGGGCCGCTGGAAGCAGTTGAAGGGCAAGGTCAAGGAGCAGTGGGGCAAGCTCACCGACGACGACCTCGACGTCATCGCCGGCCGGCGCGACCAGTTGCTGGGACGCATCCAGCAGCGCCACGGCCTGGCCAAGGACGAGGCCGACCGCCAGGTGACGGCCTTCGAAGGCAGCCACCCCGATCACCGTTTCGACGAGGGCAAGCCGCGCCCCGGCCGACGCGAATGAGGACCCGCATGGACTACCGCATCGCCCTGCTCGCCGCCGCCCTGGTCGGCGCTGCCGCCCACGCCGCCCCCATGGGCCGGGAAGCCCACAGGGCCCAGGAACTGCGCATCGAAGCCGAATACGACGCCGCGCAGGCGCGCTGCAAGCCGCTGGAGGGAAACGCCCGCGACGTCTGCAAGGAGCAGGTGCGCGGGGCCCGCGACATCGAGCAGGCCGAACTGGCGCTGCAGTACAAGCCCTCGGTCGAAAATGACGAGAAAGTGCGCCTGGCCAAGGCCGAAGCGGTCTACGCCGTGTCGCTGCAAAGGTGCAAGCCGTTCGACGGCACGGCCCGCGAGGTCTGCCGCAAGGACGCGAAGGCGGTCTACGCCGGCGCCAAGGCCGAAGCCAAGCTGCAGAAGGACGTCGTGGCGCAGCAGCTGCGCTCGGACGGCATCGTGCGCGATCGCACCGAGCGCGAGGAGAAGATCGCCGAGACGCAGTTCAATGCGGCGCGGGAGCGTTGCGAGGTGCTGCCCGGCGAGGGGCGGGACAGCTGCCTGCTGGATGTGCGCAGGCGCTTCGGGAAGCTCTGACCTTCGGTTACGCCAGCCAGCGGGTGAAGCCCGCGACCGGTTCGCGCGGCGTATGGAAGCCGTTGATGGGCGCCTCCAGGTCGGCGTAGCCGAGTGACATGCCGCAGACCAGCATCTCGGTCTCGCGCGCACCGACGTGCGGCAGGATGATGCGGGCGAAGCTGTTCCAGGCCGCCTGCGGGCAGGTATGCAGGCCGCGGGCCCGTGCCGCCACCATGATGTTCTGCAGGAACATGCCGTAGTCCATCAGCGAGCCGCGGCCCATCACCCGTTCCATGGTGAACATGAAGCCCACCGGCGCGTCGAAGAAGTGGTAGTTGCGCTGGTGCTGGGCGTGCATCTTGTCCTTCTCGCCCTTGACGATGCCCAGCAGGCCATACAGGCTCCAGCCGTTCTCGCGCCGGCGGTCGATGTAGGGCGAAATCCATTTTTCCGGGTAGTAGTCGTATTCCTCGCGGTACTGGTCGTGCAGCGAGGCGTCGGCATGGATGGCATCGTGCGCCGCGCAGACTTTCTCCACCAGCGCATCGCGCGGGGCGCCCTGCAGCACGTAGACATTCCACGGCTGGGTGTTGGTGCCGGAAGGCGCGCGGCGGGCGACGTCCAGGATCTCCTCGACCAGCGCGCGCGGCACCTCGCGCTCGCGCAGGAACGCGCGGCAGGAAAAGCGGCTCTTGATGGCGTCGTCGACGCTCGCGGGATCGGCCACCACGGTGGCGACCTGGGTTGCGTTGGGGTTCACAGCAGGGCCTCCAGGACCTTCTTCAACGGCGCCGGCAACAGCGCCGGCCGGCGCGTCGCCCGGTCGACATACACATGGACGAAATGGCCCTTGGCCACGGTGAGCGGCTCGCCGGCCAGGAACAGGCCGATTTCATAGCGCACGCTGGACTGGCCGATGCGCGCGACCCGCAGCCCCGCCTCCACCGCCTGCGGGAAGGCCACGGGCGCGAAGTAGTTGCAATGGGTCTCGATCACCAGGCCGATGGTCTCACCTCGATGGATGTCGAGCACGCCCTGCTCGATCAGGTGCGCGTTGACCGCGGTGTCGAACCAGCTGTAGTAGACGACGTTGTTGACGTGGCCGTAGGCGTCGTTGTCCATCCAGCGCGTGCCGATCGCGCGGAAGGCGCGGTAGCCCGCGCGCCCTTCCGGCTGCGGCTTGTCGTCGTTGCTGGCGCTCATCGCGGGCGATTGTGCCAGCGGCGCGCATATGCGGCTGCCGCAGCGAAGGTATTCACCTGCGCCTGCACGGTGTCCTCGATCCGGTGGCCGTAGCCGCCGGCCATGGCGAAGGCGAGCGGCAGGCCGCGCTGCCAGGCCCAGTCGAACAC